>NZ_JBFRVF010000031.1:0-61192 GCF_041475025.1 Vibrio sp. 10N.222.49.C12
AACTACCTTGAAAAACACCGATTTCTTTAAATCACTACGGGCGTAGTTTTAAAACACGGTCGATGTCTTCTGCGGAATGGCGTTCTGGTACTTGCTCCCACTCTTCGCCAAATGAACGGTTAACAACTCGCCCGCGTTGGAAACCTTCACGCGCTTCTAGCTGCTTCGCCCAGCGCACAACGTTGGTGTAAGACTCAACTTGTAGAAATTCGGCTGCGTCGTAAATTTTGCCAAGTACTAAGTTACCGTACCAAGGCCAAATCGCGATATCTGCAATAGACAGCTCTTCACCCGCAACGAAAGTGCTGTTAGCAAGTTGCTTGTCTAACACATCTAGTTGACGTTTAGCTTCCATTGCGAAGCGGTTAATTGGGTACTCTTGCTTTTCATCCGCGTAAGCGTAGAAGTGGCCGAAACCACCGCCTAGGAATGGTGCCGAGCCTTGTGCCCAGAACAACCAGTTAATGGTTTGCGTTCTTACTGCCCCTTTTTTTGGTAAGAAGTGACCAAATTTTTCTGCTAGATGCATCAAGATAGATGCCGATTCGAATACATTCACGTCTTCGTCACCAGACTTGTCGACAAGTGCTGGTATTTTGGAGTTTGGATTCACGCCAACAAAGCCAGAAGAGAACTGATCAGCCTCACCAATGTTGATCAAGTACGCATCATATTCAGCTTCTTTAACACCCGCCGCTAACAACTCTTCCAGCAAGATAGTGACTTTTTGACCGTTAGGTGTGCCAAGAGAATACAATTGAAAAGCATGGTCACCAACAGGAAGCTCTTTATCAAAGCGAGCTCCAGATTCAGGACTATTGATGTTTGCCCACTTGTTACCACCAGCAGTATCGTTAACCCAAACTTTTGGCGGAGTGTATTGTTCTGACATGATATTTCCTTATTAATATAGGGTCTCACAAACTGATATTAGGTCACATGCCTGCGGTTAAAACCCCTGAATACGATTTATTTTCAAACTGTTAAGCATGGCTTATTCCAGAAAGACATAACCCGCTTAAGCGTTAGTGTGTAGAAGGTAAGTCTGTATTCAAACTTCAATCTAATATCGATAAGTCCACTGCATCATTTAGCAATGATTTTACGAACGACATACCGACAGCTTCAAGAAAGCTGTGATAAAATCGGGATATTACAATTGATAAGGATTTGGCAATGTCTTCTGATTTCACAGGTTCGAGTGCAGCGTATGCTCGCCAAGAGAAAGGCTACCGCGAAAAAGCACTAAAACTGTACCCTTGGGTTTGTGGTAAATGTGCGCGCGAATTTGTTTACTCAAACCTCCGAGAGCTTACCGTTCACCACGTGGATCACGACCATACAAACAACCCTGAAGATGGCAGCAACTGGGAGCTACTGTGCCTGTACTGTCACGATCATGAGCATTCAAAATACACTGACCATGAGCGTTATGGTGTGGATGCAAAAGCGAGTTTAGATGATCATCAGTCAGCGACACACAACCCGTTCGCCGATCTCGCTAAGATGATGAAGAAATAACACACCTTCAGAGTAGTCTTTGGTAGATGGTAACTGCTAGATAATAGATACATAACAAGTAACACCAGTATGTCACCATACTGGGGTTTCTTTTATCTGCCGTCATAACCAAATAATAGAGTTCAGGTAGGCAGGATCAAAAAAGCCTTCCGAAGAAGGCTTTTTAAGAATCAAATCGAATTATGCTGCCGCTTGCTTGCGAGACTCTTCTACCTTCTTAGCGCGTTGTTTTAGCGTCAATTTATCGCGGTATGCAAACCAAACGTAAGACACAACCACTAAGAAGAACAGGTATGACAATGAGAAAATGAACGGCGATTGAATGATATCGTTCGAGATACCCCAAGAAACACCGATAACAGTCACTGCAATTTTCGCAAAAAAGCCACACATCAATAGCACTAATGCCAACTGTGGGAAACGCGTACTGCGGAATGCAAGCCAGTAGCAACTACCAACTGCTAGAGCCGCAACATAGAAGCCGAATAGGAAAGAGTGAATATGGTCAGCTGCCGCTACACCACCAGAAATTGACATCAATAAAATTAAAAACAGTTTCATAATACTCGCCTCACCATAAGTTGGAAACGCATCCTTTCAAATTTGGAATCTCAGTTTGCATACTATTTTCCCACTTTTTACGGACAACACAACCCCTCCAATCGAACAAAATGTAAGCAAAAGTACTAACAAAAATCACCCTTAACAATTGCTTAACATTCTGTTTTTAATAAAACTCCGTTACTCCTTGTCTCATATGAACAAAGCGCTGTTACGATTTATTTTGTTACACAAATTTAACCTTGGAAATTAATTAAAATTATTTGTAACTCTGTGATATCCGCACGCAATACGCGTCTATTCAAAAACCATCACCTCAAAATCCCTGAAATAATAAGAAGACAGAGCGAAAAAGAACAAAATAGAGAGGTGTTAAAAACATTTCAAAAACCAATGAAAAACAACCTATTAACAAATTGAATTTAATTTACCAAAAATGGAAAAAGAGATTCCAATCACATTTCAATTGGTTATAATCCGCGCTCTTTTGCGCTATCTGTTGATAAACGCAAACTAATTTTGAAGAAACAATCACAATAACCCGTCTTTAGTTAAGTGGCTCTCCACTAACCGATGACAAAACTGAGAATAAAAATGAGCAAGATTGATAAAGCAACACGTATCCTGCTAGCAGGCTTCTGTATCAACCTTTGTCTTGGCATCCTGTATGCTTGGAGTGTATTTAACAAAGCGCTAGTAACTGAAGCTGGTTGGAGTGCTGCTGAAGCATCTTCACCTTACGCTATTGCAACTATCACATTCTCTGTTTGTCTTCTTGTTGCGGGCATCCTACAAGACCGTATGGGTCCACGTAAGATCCTTATCCTAGGTACAGCGCTTACAGGCCTAGGTATGATTGCTTCTGGTTTCGCTACAACGCCTATGATGCTGAACATCACGTTCGGTATTATAACAGGTGCAGGTATCGGCTTCGGTTACGCATGTCTGTCTCCATCAGCAATGAAGTGGTTCCACTCTTCTAAGAAAGGTATGGTTAACGGTCTTATCGCAGCAGGCTTCGGTCTTGCGGCTATTTACCTAGCACCAGTAACTTCTGCGCTAATCGACAGCATGGGTATCCAAACTAGCTTTATGATTCTTGGTGTTGGTGTACTTGCAATCGCAGTACCTCTAGCAGCAACAATCAACAACCCACCAGCGGATTACACGCCAGCTGAGCCTAAAGTAAAAGCAGGCCAAGCTCCTAAAGCGGTTAAGAAGACTGAAGACCTAACTTGGAAAGTAATGCTGAAGACTCCTCAGTTCTACTCTCTATGGATCATGTACGCATTCGCTGCATCTGTTGGTCTAATGATCATCGGTAACATCACTACAATTGCTAGCGTTCAAGCTAACCTGCCAAACGCAGTTTACCTAGCGTCTATCCTTGCAGTATTCAACTCAGGCGGCCGTGTTGCTGCGGGTATGCTTGCAGATAAAATCGGTGGCGTACGTACTCTACTTCTAGCGTTCATCCTTCAAGGCGCGAACATGGCTCTATTCGCTACGTTCAACTCTGAATTCACGCTAATCATTGGTACGGCTATCGCAGCGGTTGGTTACGGTACGCTTCTAGCAGTATTCCCAACACTAACTGCTGAGTTCTACGGCCTGAAAAACTACGGTACTAACTACGGCGTGCTTTACACGGCATGGGGTATCGGCGGCGCTATCGGTGCAGCAGTTGTTGGCTTCTCAATGTCAAACGGCGAAGGTTACGGCCTAGCTTACACAATCTCTGCGGTTATGATGGCAGTGTGTATTGTTCTAGCAATCATCACTAAACCAATCTCTGAAGCTAAAGTTGCTGAACTAAAAGCATCACAAGCTTAATCAACAGAAAAGATTGAATTTGTTACTGAAGAGCTTAACCTTAGGGTTAGGCTCTTTTTGTATCAAGCGACTTCTCCATTGACGACCGAAACCACTCTTCAGCTCTCCCCCACTTATTATCTCGACAACTTCAATCGACTGGTTGAACACGCTCAAACGCTCTACCCCGATCTTCTGAGTGATGACGAATGTCGTTGGTTGTCCGCATACAAACGTCTTTCTGTTTCAAGCCAATGCCTAATGGTTCGTTTGCTTTCTCGTAAAGGCCGTTGGTTTCGCAGCGATAAACTCAACTATGTTGAGATCCCAGATCTAAAGACCGTACTGCAAGAGCTAAACAGCTCAGGCTTCATTGGGTTGAGTCATCCCGAAGAACAGCATGACCTCGCCATTAGTGAGGTCGAGCTCGGGTTGCACTTGCTCACCAAACCAGAGCTGTTGAGTGTATTCCCCGCCCTTAAGAGCCATAGAAACGCCAAGAAAGACGAGCTGTTGTTACGGCTTGATCAGCAACCTTTTGACCAATTTCAAAACCTCTCTTTCGACTGTATTTACGTCATCGAATCTCAAGTGATTGATGTATTACTGTTGCTGTTCTTTGCCAACACCTATCAAGACTTAAGTCAGTTCGTGTTAAGCGACCTTGGGCTAAACACCTTTGAGAACTACCCATTAAGCAAGCAACGCCGCTTCTTCACCTCTAGGGATCAGCTCAATCAATTAATCCAGATGCGCGATATTCAACGCTTGTATTCAGAAGGTGACCGCAAAGATGGCGAGTTTCTGGAACTGCTTTTAAATGCGATTCCTGAAGAATCAGAACACAGAAGTATTGCCAGAAAACGATCGCGTTTGATCAATGATGTTGCTCGCGATCTTGAAAGGCTTAATCTAAACGACCAAGCTATCTTTTGGTTCAGACAATCTACACTTCCTCCGAGCAGAGAACGACTTGCACGCATCTATGATAAGCAAGGCACGCTAGACTTAATGTGTGACATTGTCACGCAAATGAAAGCTACTCCATCGGATGTGTCAGAGTTGGAAGTCGCTATTAAGCTTGAAGACCGGCTGCTACGGAAACAGGGGCACAAAGTTTCACGAACCATAAAGCCGAGCTGCAAAGAGTTAAAACTGGAATTAGACCTCAGCCAAACTCGAGTCGAGCTTGCGGTAAAGCAGCATTTTGAGAACCAAGGTTGGGACGTCTACTTTTCAGAAAACAGTTTTCTGTGTGGCTTGTTTGGTTTGGCTTTCTGGGATGTCATTTTCGCAGACGTTGAAGGCGCCTTTATCAATCGTTACCAACATCGACCATTGGATCTGTACCATTCAGATTTCGTAGACAAGCGAGCCGAACAGATTGAAGCCGTGTTTCAAACGATATCCAAACATGGGCTGAACCATTTTCTTGATACTTACGATGAAAAGCAAGGTATCGCGAACCCCTTTGTTCATTGGAATTATTTTCCTAAAGCACTCATCGAACACGGCATGGCTTCAATTCCAAATGCCTTGGTTGTAGACC
The DNA here is from genome assembly GCF_041475025.1 of Vibrio sp. 10N.222.49.C12. Classification (NCBI taxonomy): domain Bacteria; kingdom Pseudomonadati; phylum Pseudomonadota; class Gammaproteobacteria; order Vibrionales; family Vibrionaceae; genus Vibrio; species Vibrio sp. 10N.222.49.C12. The sequence continues at coordinate 5,444 of NZ_JBFRVF010000031.1, forward strand.
TCTTCAAAGTGATATTGAGTGACTTAAAGCTATTTAGAACTGGGATGCCGGATTTGATTGCGTTCAAGGGCGATGAGTTTCATTGGATTGAAGTCAAAGGCCCTGGCGATAAACTGCAAGACAACCAATGGCGCTGGATCAAAGAGTTTGAGCGATTGTCTGCCCCCTTCTCTGTTTGTTACGTCAATCAATGAGTCTTAGCTCTTAACTCTTAACTCTTAACTCTTAACTGCTAGCTTTTAGCTCTTGGGACTTAAATCTAGCTAAGTCTAAACACCAATTTCTGAGCACTAGCGAGTGACGCGCATCGACAAGTCACTCGTCCCATCAAGATCTTGTCTACAAAATTGTTAGAACATGAGCATTTTCAATCATTTTCGATATAATTATAGAAAATGCCTAATATTTAAATACGTATGAATTTGAAAAAACTCTTCATTTTAGCTTTTGTTAGCGTCTTCTCAGGTTGTGCCGTCTACGCGGGTTTAAACTTCGACGAACTGTTTGGTGAACAACAAGTACGTGATCGCCAAGCACCTATTCTTTCAGCTCAAGCGCAGCACTTCATTGACGAAGTAAAGCCCATCATTGATAACCGATGCGTGGTTTGTCACGCTTGTTATGACGCCCCTTGCCAACTCAAAATGTCTTCAGTGGAAGGTATAGACCGAGGCGCGAGCAAGGCACTCGTTTATCAAGGCACCCGCTTAACGGCATCAGCCCCTACTCGCTTGTTTGAAGATGCGTTAACCACGCAAGAGTGGCGCGATGCGGATTTTCACCCTGTACTTAACGAACGTATCCAGAACCCAACCGCCAACCTCGATGCTGGGCTTGTTTCTCGTATGCTGAAGCAAAAAGAAAACCACCCTCTTCCTGATCAAACGCAGCTCGAAGGCTTTGATTTCTCAATAGACCGTGACCAACAGTGCCCAACCATTGAGGAGTATGCCAAATATGAAAAAGATTACCCAACTTGGGGAATGCCTTATGGGATGCCAAACTTAGACAAAACCGAATACGCGACTTTAATGAGTTGGTTGGAAAATGGCGCGTTAATGAACGACCACATTCCATTGACTGATGCAGAACAAGAGCTCGTTAATGTCTACGAAAGCTTTTTAAACAAGAGCGACAATAAGAGTCAACTTTCAGCACGTTATATCTACGAGCACCTGTTTTTATCTCATGTCTATTTTTCTGATTTAGCTCAACCAACGCGTTTCTTTACTGTTGTTCGCTCTGCAACACCACCAGGTGAAGCGGTACAGCGCATCACGACTCGTCGCCCTTATGACGATCCAAAAGTAGACCGTGTTTACTACCGTCTGATTCCAGAACAAGGCACTATCGTCGACAAAACGCACATGCCTTTCGCACTTAATAAAGAGCGTCTACAAAAGTGGAACACCTGGTTTGTCGACGTAAATTACGAAGTAAAACAACTACCTAGTTACGACATCGATGTTTCAGCTAACCCAATGACTTCGTTTGAAGCACTGCCAGTAAACTCGCGCTTCAACTTCATGTTAGATAATGCGCAGAATACCATTATGGCCTTTATCAAAGGGCCGGTGTGTCGTGGTCAGCTTGCATTAAATGTCATTAATGACCGTTTTTGGGTCTTCTTTGCTGATCCTGAAAAAGCGGATCTACCAGAGATAAACACCTTCTTTAAGAACCAAGAAAAAAACTTAAAGCTACCAAGTGAGCTCAGCAGTAATACACTCCCAATAACTAGCTGGATACACTACTCAAAACAACAAGCACGATACCTCGATGCCAAATCAAATTTCACGAATCAATGGTTTAAGAATAGTGAACACCTAAATACCGATCTCATTTGGGACGGAAATGGCACCAACCCAAATGCAGCATTAACGATCTTCAGACACTTTGATAGTGCCTCTGTTGTCCAAGGTCTGGTTGGCCCTCAACCTAAAACTGCATGGATTGTAGATTATGCGCTTTTAGAGCGTATTCATTATCTTCTCGTTGCAGGCTTCGATGTTTACGGCAACTTTGGCCACCAGCTGATTACACGCATGTTCATGGACTTCTTGCGTCTTGAAGGTGAGAGTAACTTCTTAAGCCTTCTTCCTAAAGACGTTCGTCACATTGAACACTCTAGTTGGTACCAAAATCAAAGTACTCAGCTAAGTGATTTCTTGCAGCGTAATATCGCTCACTTTGATCAGCCAACTAATATAGTGTACAAAACCGACGATCCAAAGCGTGAACTGCTTACTATGCTGAAAGACAGACTCGAACCTGTACTCAATAATCGCTTTGATATTGTTGAAACAGGGTTTTCTAAAAACAGTCAAGCACTGCTTAAACAAATAAGCCTAATTAAAGGTGAAGGGTTACGTCATGTACCTCAATTAGTGATGATCATGATTGAAGGCGAAAACGGCGAAGAGCAACTGTTCACCATGATTCACAATAACGCGCACAGCAACATTTCTAGCTTGTTTAATGAAGAAGGTAACCGTGATTACGCCAATGATGACCTTACCCTCGTACGAGGCGTTGTCGGTAGCTACCCTGCGGCTTACCTATCATTAACCGAGAGCGAGATTCCTACTCTGGTTAAAACGCTGCAAAACTTAAGCACAGAAGAAGACTACGTGGCGCTGCTAGATAAGTTTGCGGTACGACGCAGTTCTAGCGAGTTCTGGCCATTCAGTGATCGCGTGCATCGTTGGTATCAACAAGACCAACCGATCGAGTTCGGATTGTTGGATTACAACCGCTTCGAGAACCGTTAGTTTTCACTCATAAAGCATAAAAGCAAAAATCCTCTGTCTTGGTAGAGGATTTTTTGTATATGAGAAAGTATCTTAAGTGCTATTGAGAAGCGACGAGTTCTCTATATTGAATCCTATGCTTCCGGTTGGTGTAGCTCATCAAAAAACGCACGCGCGGCGGGGGAAAGGGAATCTACAGGTTGCTTCAACACCACATAAAACTGACTCTTAAGGCTCCACTTCTCGGGCTGAAGCGGAATCAAGGCTTGGTCATAATGGCCACGGTCGATTAAATGAGACGGTAAAAAACTCAGGTGTGTGCCCGCCAAGGTTAAAATTACACCCGACTCGACATGCCAGCCATCAAAAGGCTTTACGGAATCGTACTGCTCAATATTCAGTAGTCGGAACATCTCATCTTTGGCATAGCCGCCCATGTTGATACGACAGCCATCCAATGAGAAATCTTTGTCCATGATCTTCTCGGCCAGATCCTTACGCGCATACAGATAACTGTGCTCTTCAAACAGTGGGTATTTATGTTGAAACGCTGATTTTTGATGTGACCCTAGAACCACTATCATCATATCGATCTGGCTCTTTGCTAGCTTCTCATTCAACTGGGTGAAATCGCCAACATCAACACTCACCTCAACACTGTTACTGCGTTGGTAAAACGTCTCGATCGCTTTGGGAAGTGGGTTATAGGGCAAAGTGACGGTGTTATCCAAACATCCAATTCGCACATACCCAGAGAGTTCTGTCTGTACACCTCGTAACTTATAAGCGAAGTCGGTTAAGGTCGATTTTAGTTGGTTCGCATATTTATACACTTGCTCACCTTCATGAGTCAGCTTAAAACCCCTTCTTCCACGTTGACATAATGTTAATTCTAAGCTTTTTTCCAAGGCAATAAGTTGATTACTCAGCACAGGTTGGCTAATCCCAGTGCTTGCGACCGCCTGATTGATGCCTCCTTGCTCTACGATTTCACAAAAAATCTCTAATCTTCGCAGGTCTCTTTTATCTAACTTATTGTTTGAATTCATTTTGCCACTTACATTTGTTTTTTATTATGTTTGCATCTGATTATATTCATTTATTAACAATAAATACATCAGTATGCTTTATTCACACTTATGGAATAACAATGCATGGATGGCACTATGGCGGCAGAAACTTACGTGAATAAACCCGAAGTAACACACAGCCACAAAAAGATAGATGACTTCGAATTGGAACCTGTTCCCGAGAAGGCCAAACGATCTTGGTGGGTCATCAGCCTTATTTGGTTGGCAATCGGCATCGACATTTCGGGACTGTTTCTCGGCTCGATTCTAAGCAGCGGTATTGGTTTTGAAGACGCACTGCTTGCCACGTTTATTGGTTCAGGCTTATTGGCGATCATCGCGATGCTGTGTGCCAACATTGGCTTTCAAGCTGGCGTGTCTACCCCGCTGGTGAGCAGCGCGGTATTTGGCCGTAACGGCGGTAAAATTCTTGGCTTCATCAACGGCATCTCATTAGTCGGCTGGTTCGCATTCCAGGCTGATTTCTTCGCTTTCATCATGGTCGATGCACTGGCGAAATACGACATCATAATTTCACACCTCAGCGCTCTTATTGGCGGCAGTGTGTTAATGATGATGACGGCTATCTATGGCGTTCGTGCTTTAGGCAAACTCAGTACCTATTCTGTTCCATTGATGGTGACGTTGATTACCATCGGTTTGTTTATGGCTGCTGATTATCAAGGTGGCGCAGCGCCATCGATTGAAGATCCTTTGACGCTTGGCCAAGCCATCTCTTTTGTTATGTCTATCTGGATTCTAGCTGCGGTTGCTGCACCTGATATTGCTCGCTACGCCAAAACACGCCGTGATGCTATTTTAGGAGCGGGTATCGGTTTCCTCGTCGGCAACAGTGCCATCATTCTTATCGCATTGATCTTGACCAAAATGACCGGCACCGACGACCTAGTCGAAGTCTTCTTCACCCTAGGTTTAGGCATGGCGGCCATTATAGTACTGGTATTCGCACAATGGACCACCAACAGTAGCAACCTAACCTCTGGCGGCTTATGCATGTCGATGGTTCTACCTAAGATTCCGCGCCCTGTTCTGGTTGTGATCATGACCATCGTCGGTATTGGCATTGCTCAGCTCGGCATGGTGAACAAATTTACTGATTTCTTAATGCTCCTCAGTGTAACCATTGCGCCTGCGGCAGGTGTCTACATCGTTCAATATTATGTTTTAGATTCGACAAAAATGAGCTTTGAGAACATCCAGCAAGTTCCAGCTTGGATGTTTAGAGGCTTGGCTTCTTGGGCATTTGGTACTGCATTCAGCGCTTGTACCGCGCCAGAGTTTTTCAACCTGTTTTCGTTCACCAGTATCTCGGCGTTAGACGGCATTCTTGCCGCTGGTGTGATTTACCTCGCCCTAATGAAGCTTTCTCCTTCAAGTGATAAGGAATAGTAGTTGTGATTATTACTGAACAAATGATTGATGATATCGCGCTTGGTGCGACGGTATTAGGTACTGGCGGCGGCGGTGACCCATACAGCGGTGCCTTGATGGCGAAAGTAGCCATTGCAACGGCAAAACAACCCGTACGCATGATTCCTTTAGAAGACGTGCAAGACGATTGGATGACAGTGCCCTCTTCAATGATTGGCGCACCAACCGTCGCAGTAGAGAAACTCAATTCGAAAGATCAAATGTTGATTGCTTTCGAAGCGATGGAAAAAGCGCTCGGCACTGAGTTGGCGGCAACGTTTCCTATCGAAGTGGGCGGTTTTAATTCATTGATTCCAATTCTCGTTGCAGCGCAAAAGAACATTCCTGTGATCGATTGTGATGCGATGGGACGTGCTTTCCCAGAAGCTCAAATGGTGACTTTCTTTCTTGATGGTCTCCCGTCTGCTCCAAACACATTGGCCGATGAGCGAGGCAATGTCGTCACACTTTACCCAATTGACGGTATTTGGTCTGAAAAGTTTGCGAGACCAATTACCGAACAGATGGGTGGCTCTGCAGCAATGTGCGATTACCCAATGAACGGTAAGAACCTAAAACGCAGCGCACTGCCCGCAACACTGACCCAAGCGATGAAAATTGGTGAAGCGATTAGAATGGCGAACGACAACAATCAGAGTGGCACACAGGCCGTCTTAGACATTGTCGGCGGCCATACCATCATCAGTGGCAAGATTGTAGATATTCAAAGAGAAACCGATGGCGGCTTTGCAACAGGCGGTGTCGTGATTGAAAAGCTGGCTCAGTTTGAAGATACCGGCGTCGATAACGTGTTTGTGCAGTTCCAAAACGAATTACTTCTCGCGCACAAAGGTACAAGCCGCGCAGACATGAGCCAAGATAACCTGCTGGCATCAACACCGGATCTTATTTCGATCTTGGATCATGAAACGGGTAAGCCAATCACAACCGAACAACTTCGTTACGGGCAGCGCATCGACCTTATCGCTTACCCTTGCGACCCCAAATGGCGCACTGACAAAGGTATTGAAGTCGCGGGCCCGAGTTACTTTGGCTACACAGTCGAGTATCAAACCATTGAACAATTAAAGTCTGCATTGAAGAGGTAGTCGCATGACAAACATTACGCTTGATTACTGCCGCCTTGGTATTGACGTAGGTGGCACCAATACCGACGGTGTGCTGCTCGACGCAGACTTAAATGTGATTGCCAAAGTAAAAACCGCAACCACACATGATGTTTCAACAGGGATCGACAACGCGATTTCTGCGCTATTAAACCAAGCAAACATTGATGGTCAGCAAGTGAAACACGCGATGCTTGGCACGACTCAATGCACCAACGCAATCGTTGAACGAAAAGGCTTAGACAGAGTCGGCATGATTCGCTTAGCGCTTCCCAGTGGTGATAGCGTCCCGCCCCTTTGTGGTTGGAGTGAAGCGTGGCAAAACCTGCTTGGTCAGCACTTCTACCAAGCACACGGCGGCTATGAATATGACGGCCAGTTGATTGCCAACATTCAAGAGTCTGAGATCCGCGAGCTTTGCCAGAAAATGAAAGGCCAAGTGGATTCCATTGCTATCTGCGGAGTGTTCTCTCCCGTCAACGGCGACCAGGAGCTTCAAGCAGCAGAATGGATTCAACAAGAACTTCCGGGCGTGAACCTATCGTTATCCCATAAAGTGGGCAGTTTAGGGCTTTTAGAGCGTGAGAACGCCACTATCCTCAATGCGGCTCTGCAAGGGACAGCAAAACGATTCGTTGACGGCTTTTGCAGTGCACTCATCAATCATGAAATCCACACCACGCCTTATTTCGGTCAGAACGACGGAACACTGATGTCACAGCAGTTCGCATTGATGTACCCGATTCTTACCGTGGCTTGTGGGCCAACAAACTCGATTCGTGGAGCGAGTCACTTAACTAAGTTAAAAGACGCGATTGTGGTCGATGTGGGCGGCACTACGTCTGATATCGGCGTACTGACTCACGGCTACCCAAGAGAATCGAGCTTAGCAGTAGAAATCGGTGAAGTGAGAACCAACTTCCGTATGCCTGATATTTTGGCGTTAGCCATTGGTGGTGGTACCAAGGTTCGCTTTGAACAGCAGCGTATAGAGCTAGGCCCAGAAAGTATTGGCCATACCTTGACGCAAACGGCGCGTAGCTTTGGTGGTGATGAACTTACGCTCACCGATATTGCACTCAAAACAGGACAAATGCAGTGGCAGGCAGAACATCAACTGAGTGATGAGATTGGTGTTTCAGCCGAACAAGCAAGCAAGATTTATCAACAAATGGTCACGGATGTTGAAGAAGGCATCGATAAGATGAAGACCTCTGCGGCGAGTGTACCCGTAATCATGGTTGGTGGTGGTAGTGCCCTATTCCCAGATCATTTTGAAGGCGTGAGCCAAGTGGTTCGTCCTGAGCACTTTGAAGTGGCTAATGCGATTGGTGTTGCGTTGGGTGAAATATCAGGTCAATTCGATAAGATCGTACCGATTGACCCAGCATCACGTGAAGAGACCTTAAAGGGCTTGGAAGCGCAATCAAAGCAACTGGCGATTGAAGCTGGCGCATGCAGCGATAATGTCGCGATCATTGAACGCAGCGAGATTCCATTAAGCTACCTACAAGGCAATATGGTTCACGTTAAGATCAAAGCTGCTGGACATATCAAGATGGCTTAGAGCCGTTCCTTGAAAGCCTTACTTAGATTCTTATTCGACAATAAAAAAGCAGGTCACTTCTTCATATTAAAACGGAGAAATAGCCTGCTTTTTGTTTTCTGTTCTTATTTTGGGGCTTTCCGCCCAATAGCCACTCTATAGTTGCTCTCGGAGCGCTGCTAACGAGTCTTTCACCAATTCAGGTAATGAGTCTGCATTATCGCGATATTGAAGTAATGGATCCTCGCTCGCTTCAATGCTCTGGCATAAAGCAAACAGTGCAGATAATCCTAGGCTGCCGGCAGACCCTTTCAGTTTATGAGCTAAAGACTTAATTTCACGAGCGTTGTCAGCGGCACTTGCCACAATCAGTTCATCGAGAGTGACTTGGCTGCTTTGGTCAAACAACCCAACAATCTGCACTATTTTTTCTCGACCGAGAATGGCCAAGTCGTCTTTGATAATCTTAGGGTTAATCATCTGCACAATCGGTTCTCCTTGATTATGTTCCGCGTCTTGGTTTGCTCGTTGTGTCGAGCTTGCAAATGCCAATGCTGATAAGTCTAGCTCGGTTTCCTGAGGTTTAGAGTTTAGCTGACAGCAAACAGCATCTGACGGATCCGGCTGAGGCAGCAACAGCGTGTGACCGTCCAACTGCTCAACAATCAATTCCGATAATGCTTCCTTCTCTAACGGCTTAGGTAAGAATCCATCAAAGCCAGACGACAAATAGCTTTCCACTTCTTCGTTAAACACATGAGCCGATACTGCGATCATTGGGGGTACTTTTCGAATTACGTCTTCTTCACTTTTATGCTGAAGCGCATCGTCTTTGAGTTGTTGAATTAACTCGACGCCATCGCAGTCGGGTAAGTTAATGTCCACCAGCGCAATATCGAACTCTTGCTCACTGAATATGGCTCTCGCTTCTTGTCCGGTTGTCGCAATCACAACCTCGTGCCCCAAGTTATGCAAGAAGCCTTCAGCAACGATGCAGTTTACGGGGTTATCTTCAATCAGAAGTACTTTAGCTCGAATACACGCTTCAATGACCGGTACTTTCGTTTCTATCTTCTCACCGGCTTCAAGTGGCAGTGAGAACCAAAACTGGCTACCCTCGCCTTCTTCAGAATGAACGCCAATATCCCCGTTCATTGCCAACATGATGCTTTTACTGATCGCTAATCCAAGCCCTGTGCCGCCGGTTTTGTTGCGACCGCTATCGGTTTGGGTAAAGGCATCAAACAGACAAGCTTGTTCGCTAGCATCAATACCGACACCTGTATCTGACACTTCAAACATCACTCGATTTTCATCTTCGATATCTAAGCTGATAAAGATATCGACCGAGCCACTTTCCGTAAACTTAATCGCGTTACCGACCAAATTATTCAAGATTTGGCTGATTCGCGTTACGTCACCACGCCAATAGCGTTGCACATCACTTTCAATATGGAAATCAAAGTTCAGCTTCTTCTCAGCGGCACGCCCTTCCATCAATTGGTAGGTATCTTGAACCATCTGATGAAGATCAAACGAAGCAGTGCGGATTTCTAAATGCCCTGCTTCAATCTTTGAGTAATCCAACACGTCATTCAAAATCGCGAGTAGGTTCTTACCGCTGCGGTTAATGATGTCTGCATAGCCGGATTGCAGCGGGTCTAACCCGGTATCTTTGAGCAATCTTGCAGTACCTAATACACCGTTCATCGGCGTTCGTATTTCATGACTCATCGTCGCAAGGAAAGCGGATTTTGCGCGGCTTGCTTGTTCTGCGGCGTTACGAGCCTTAGCGTGGTTCCCTACCTCGATGTTCAGCTTCTCATTGGTCTTTTGCAGCTGGTAGGTTCGGTCTGTGACCAACTCTTCTAAGTGTTCTTTGTGCTCTTCAAGTTCGCGTTTCGCCTTTGCTTCACCCACCGCAACCACTTGTAGCGCCTGCGCGGTGTTTCTGGCAGTGATGATCGCCTCGCCCATATGAGCCAGCTCATCATTACCCTTTACCGAGATATCAATATTCAGGCGACCTTGTGCGATAGACATCAAGGCCGATGAGTATTCAGTAAGACGTTTAACAACCGAGATATACACCACTCGCCACACGATAAATGCAACGATAACCAAACCAATAACCGAAATCACAGACAGTGACCATTGAGCCAAATTCAACGTGCTGGTCAGCTCATCAACCGCTTTTTTGGTACTGCGGTTTGAATCATCAACCAGTTGGTTAACCGTTGTATTCAGCTGAGAGAACAGCTCCAACGTATTTTGCATCAGAAACTCTGACTTTTTGGTGTTCTCATATTGTTCTAATGAAATATCGAACACGACTTGGCGTTTTCTGAGCTCTTCTAGAAGCTGAGACATCTGCGCTGAACGAGTAGGATCTTCGACCGCTTTAACGCGGCGCGCCATGATTCTTAGGTTGGATTCAAATTCTGATTGGATTTGATGAATACGCTCTACGTTGGTAACGGTTTGCGTTTCTTCAATTTGGTTAAGCATTTTGAACGCCAGCAAATGCAATTCGTGTAGGCGCTCAGACAAATCAAGGTCAACCTCTACAAGCGCATCTAAGGCTTGGTAGGCTTTATCCGTTTCTTTGGTTTCTAGCAGGTCATAGATATGCGTGACGTTAGCAACCGCAATGGTAGCCGTGTTCAAAACTTGGGTTCGCGTCAACTGCTCTAGCTCTTCGGCCAATAGGCGCATCTCTTCGACACGAGACGACAACTCTTTGCTTAACCAAAGCTTACGCTCAACCGACACACCCAACTCAGCCAGTGTGTTAATAACGCTTTGAACATTGTTTTCGAGTTTATTGAGGAGCTGAGAATCGAAACTGTCGACACCAAGCTCTTTGATATGTTGAAGAAGCGACTCAAGTTGGTCAAACAGTACGGTGCCAGCCTCTTTTCTTTCAGCTTCGTTTCTCGCATTAGAAAGTGTTTGTACTGACGAAATAATACGGTTACTCAACTCAGAAACCTGACGAGCTTCGATCATGGCAGGAAGCGCCGAATCAACGACGTTTCTTTCCGTTTTGGCTACAAAGCTAAAACCAGAAACACCGATCAATGCAGACAATAGAACCAACAGTGCCATCACTAAGAATGAGGCCAGCAGCTTGCGTCCAATACTCGCTGAAGCTAACAACATAAACTCTAAACCTTAAAACGTTCTTCTTTACCCATGCAGAATACGCTATATTTTGCAGTGTTTCTTATCTAAAACCAATAAAACGGCAATTCATGCTATCTAGACCTTTCGCTTCAATAATTCTTCTCTCACTACTGTGCTCAGTAACCACTGTCTCAGGGGCTAGCGAGCCTTTGAGCCCAATAAAACCAGCCGAAGCCACATCACAAAAAGAGAAAATCTGTGCCATTTATCCGCACCTCAAAGACTCTTATTGGTTGTCGGTAAACTATGGAATGATCTCTGAAGCAGAAAAGCAGCAAGTTGAGCTAAGAGTATTGGAAGCTGGCGGTTACCCCAACGTGGCCAAACAAGCCTCGCAACTGGTGCTTTGCACGCAATGGGGAGCCGATGCCATTATTTTAGGTACGGTTTCACCCGATGCGTATCATGACAATCTCAGCGATTGGGTTGGCTCGACGCCTGTGTTTGCTACGGTAAATGAGTTAACCGTCAATGAAGAACAACAGAAGGTATTAAAAGGTACGGTCGGTGTCGATTGGTACCAAATGGGATACCAAGTCGGAGATTTTTTGTCGAAACGACACCCGAAAGGATCAGGCGAAACACCTATCGCCCTGTTACTTGGCCCACAAGCGAGTGGCGGCACTAAGCCTGTAGCACTGGGGTTTTATGATGCGATCAAGTCGAGTGATATCAAAATTGCGATCAGCTATTGGGCAGATAACGATAAAGAACTTCAAAGAAATCTAGTACAGCAGGTGATAGAAGAACCTGATATCCAATATATAGTCGGAAGTGCCGTCGCGATTGAAGCAGCGATCAGTGAGCTACGAGCGGCCGATAAAACCGAAGAGATTGGGTTAATTTCGAGTTACTTAAGTCACGGAACCTACCGTGGTTTACTCCGTAACAAGGTACTTTTTGCGCCAACAGATAAAATGGTTGAGCAAGGTCGCTTGTCGGTAAAACAAGCCACGAGTTACTTACGCGGTCAACCTTACGAGCAACACAGCGCACCGATTATCGAAGCGCTGACACCTGCAACTCTCAAAGATCAAATTATCGCCGACTCATTGTCACCTTCTGAGTTTCGTCCGGTATTCAGTGTGAATCCATAGTGCTATATTGGCTGAAGAACTCAAAACAATAAAAACGAAACAACAATTTAGGGAACATTCATGCAAAAAACAACGCGTACTATGCCAACACATAAGCATATCGCTTTGGTCGCTCATGACCACTTCAAACCTGAGCTACTAAGATGGGTCAAAGAGAACAAAGAAAAACTACAAAAGCACTTCCTTTACGCAACGGGCACGACTGGTTCTATACTAAGTAAAGAGACAGACTTAGCAATCAAGAGCATGATCAGCGGCCCTATGGGCGGTGACCAACAACTTGGCGCGCTTATCTCTGAAGGCAAGATCGATATGCTGATTTTCTTCTGGGATCCACTTAATGCTGTACCACATGACCCAGACGTAAAAGCACTGCTTCGTATCGCAAGTGTTTGGAACATTCCTGTGGCCACTAACCGCGCTACCGCTAATTTCTTGTTTAACTCTTCACTGCTTGAAGAAGAAGTAATCATCGAGATCCCAGACTACGAAGCGTACCTAGCTGAGCGCACGTAATCGCACGTTAAATGTGCTCTCTACTGAACAGACTAAAAAGCCTGCATTTTATCGCAGGCTTTTTTATGTCTCGTTTTCAGACATTAAACAGTTCAATCATAAAACAGTGCGAGAGTCTCTCTACTTATCGCTCCACACTGCCATCTCGTTGCCACTTGGCTCTCTGAAATGGAAACGTCTGCCGCCGGGAAAGCTAAAGATCTCACGGTTTATCTGACCACCAGCATCAATTACATCGCGCTCGGTTTGCTCAAGATCTTGGCTATAAAAAACCATCAGCGCCGCGCCATTATCCGTATTCGACGCCAGATCCGCCAAATAGAAGCCGCCCATTAAGCCTTTGCCTTCAAACGCAGAATACTCAGGGCCATAGTCTTCAAAGCTCCAACCAAACACTTGGCTGAAAAACGCCTTAGTTGCTGAGATGTCTTTCGCAGCAAATTCAATGTAGTTAATAGAGCCGTGTTCCATAGCAAATTCCTTATGCTTTATGCGTCTACCTTGTGATATTAAGGCAGGGATTGAAGATCTAATCTTAGACAATCAAGTCAAGTAACATCACTTTTTACGAACAACTGGGTAATCAGAACCATGCAGCTCCTGCACAAAGCCAGAGCCGTCGCCACTGTGCGTGATCCATACTTTCTCTTTTGCCCGCGTCATTGCTACATAGAATAAACGACGCTCTTCAGCATAAGGGAACGCGTCTGATGATTCAGTCAATGCGCCATCAATATGCAGCTGTTTCTTCTTGGTCGGGAACTGTCCTTCGTCAACACAAAGAATAATGACAAAGTCCGCCTCTTTACCTTTACTGCCGTGGCAAGTCATGAACTTGATATCAATGGAAGTGAAGATCTTCTTCCAGTCTTCCAACAACTCTGGCTTGTGGTAATGATTACGTCCAAGTAGCAGCACCGATTTATTGGTTTTGCCTTTGGATTGACGGTTCAGTTGATCAAGAATCTTCTCAACTTCTTTACTTGGCGCACTGTACACCGCCTTCTGCTTCTGTTGCTTGAAGCTGTTCAGTTCTTTCGGAATCTGAATTGGGTTTTCTTGTACAAAGCGATTAGCCACCGCACCTAACTGATTGTTAAAGCGGTAAGTCGTATCTAGGTGATGAATGGTCGAGCTTTCAAAACGATCCTTAAAGCCCGTGGTCAAATCCACATCCGCACCTGCAAACTGGTAAATCGACTGCCAGTCATCGCCTACTGCAAAAATAGAGGCTTGATGCTCGGCTTTAGACTGATTACACAGTGCTTCAACCAAGGCAAGACGATCAGGTGAGATATCTTGGTATTCATCGATCATGATGAACTTCCAAGGTGAGATAAACTTGCCCTTCTCGACATACTGAGTCGCTCGGCTGATCATGATTGAGAAGTCGATATGATTCTGTTCTTTCAGCTCCTTTTGCCACGCGGTTACACATGGCCAACACAGTGAAAGCTCGCTGTTGAGGCGCGCATAGTCTCGGTGATCAATCAGCTGTTGCTGTACTTCTTTTTTGGTTAAACCCGACGCATTCAACTGTTCTAGCTGCTTTTCAAGCCAACCGATCAATTTGAGGTTTGAAACGTGGCTACCAAGCTCATCGTCACCGGTTAAATAAGCGATTGGCCATTTAGACAAATGCTTTTGCCAACGTTTAAAGTTGGTCGGTGTCATCCAGTGCTTCTTCAACCAATCAATGCACCATGCTTGGCGTTGGTTGTCATCGAGCGCTAAAGGAGAAATAACCACACGTTCGGGTTCAACTTGATTCAGTATCTTTAAACCCAACTGGTGGAAAGTGCTGACTTGCACCTTCTCTGCTGATAAACCAATTTTGCTGTCGAGACGTTGCTTCATCTCTTCTGCCGCTTCACGACCAAAAGCGAGTAATAGCAACTCTTCAGCTTGAGCTTGATGGCTTTGCAGTAAATACGCGACGCGAGCCGTTAGAACACTGGTTTTACCCGAGCCTGCACCCGCTAAAATAAGGTTGTGATCATCATTCATCAACACCGCATATTGCTGCGATAAGTTCAGTGGTGACGACTCACATTGCGCAAACAACACTTCCCAGTTTTTTCGCTCGGTCTCTAGCCATTGCTGGTTTCTTTCAGCTTGCTTGATTTCCGTTTCAGATAACCATGGCTGCATTCTTGCGATTCGGTTTGGCATGCGTTGTGCGGCCTCTTCTAGCGTCATTGTCATACTCTCTAAGCCTGAGTTGACCATATCAACCCAAGTGTTGACCTTAGAATGCGGTAGAAAGGCTGGTAATTGCTCAAGACGTGTTAATTCAGCTTCCCACTGAGGTACGTGTTCAGCCAATTGTTCACATTGAGTGTCGTGCCACTTCTGATAAGCACTAACTGACGCGCGTGCAAATTGACGGCATTGATCCCAAGGTAAGCCTTGTACTAACCAACTGCGCTGTGTTCCATCTTGTTGATTAGCAAAAAATTGTAGCGATCCCCAGAACAATCCGCGCTTTATCGCGATCTTGCCACTCCAAATAGTAAATGGGATACGCTCTTCACTGCCTACTGAAGATAACAGCAAGCGTGGACCATCAAGTTCAACCTGATGATATTCATTTTGAATAAAAAACTGTGCAGTCTTGTTAGCGCTTAGCTGCATTGGAGTGTGCTCTTAATTGGGAATATTGAATTTATATCATGATGCAATGAGAATTAATAATATCTCATATCTTATCGACGCTTTCATGACCACCTGCGGGCAATTATGGATAAGTATCAAATTCTTGTGCTTGATTTCTGTTAGGATTATGGTTTTTAGTGTGTCAAGTGAGCGACTGTGGACTTTTCAGCCAAATTACGCCTCTATTGGGCGAATAAAACCATAAATTACAGCGTATTAATTCTCATCACTCTGCTCGGCGTGGTGGTGCCTGCTTGGTATTATGGACAAAACACACTGATCACGCCTTTGATCTTAGGCGTTATTGCTGCGGCTCTTGCGGAAAGTGATGACAGCTTTACCGGGCGCTTGAAAGCACTCACGCTAACCTTTATCTGTTTCGCCGTTGCGGCTTTCTCTATTGAGCTTCTCTTCGATACGCCTTGGCTGTTCGCGATCGGGCTTTTTGTTTCAACCTTCTCTTTTATCATTCTCGGGGCAATTGGCCCTAAATACGCGAGTATCGCGTTTGGTTCTCTCTTGGTTGCCATCTATACCATGCTTGGTGCACACGAGAGCACCAACCTTTGGTTTCAACCGCTTCTACTGTTAACTGGCGCCGCTTGGTACTACTTCATGTCGATGATTTGGCAGATAGTGTGGCCAATGCAACCCGTGCAGCAAAACTTAGCCACGGTATTCGATCAAATCGGTAACTACATCGATTCAAAAGCGGAACTCTTCTACCCCGTTTCTGACTTGATTCCCCAGCCACACCGAATCATTGAAGCCAAACTCAACGCGAGTACCGTTAACGCACTCAACATGTGTAAAGCGACGCTGCTTAATCGCTCTAAGCGCGGACACATTGACGGCCCTAGTGACCGATTTCTTAACACCTACTTCATCGCACAAGATATTCATGAACGCGTCAGCTCTAGCCACTATCGTTATCAAGAGCTAGCAAAACACTTTGAACGCTCTGACGTGTTGTTTCGATTTAAGTATCTACTGGAAGCGCAGGCAACAGCTTGTAAAGAAGTGGCGAGCTCATTGAAAGTTGGCGCTGAATACCAGCATGGTGACAAGTCTGTATTGGCACTCGATGAGCTGATGTCTTCGCTCAATCATCTGCACCAACAGAATAATCCTAAATGGAAATCACTGCTGAACCAGTTGGATTACTTATTCAATAACCTAGCAACCGTTGAAAAACAGCTCTCGAATATCAGCAACCCAGATGCAGAGAAGATTGAAGAAGGTGTATTGGACGATACCAACCCTCATACTTTGACGGCAATGTGGCACAAGATCAAAGCTAACTTGCACACCGATTCTATGCTATTCCGCCACGCGATTCGTATGGCGATCACTCTGACGCTGGGCTATGGGATTATCCAAGGGTTTGATATTGAAAGAGGTTACTGGATTCTACTGACAACGCTGTTTGTGTGTCAGCCAAACTACAGTGCAACCCGTCAAAAACTGACGGCACGTGTCATTGGCACGGTCGCAGGCTTGTTGATCGGAGTACCTTTACTGACCTTCTTCCCGTCGCAAGAGAGCCAATTGGTGTTCATTGTGATCAGTGGCGTGATGTTCTTTGCGTTTCGAATCAATAATTACGGGTTTGCGACCGGCTTTATCACACTGCTTGTGCTCTTCTGCTTTAACCAATTAGGTGAAGGCTACGCGGTAGTATTGCCAAGGTTAGCGGATACCTTTATTGGTTGTGCTCTCGCCGTGCTTGCTGTCATTTATGTGTTGCCTGATTGGCAATCGAAGCGACTGCACAAAGTGATGGCGGATGCGCTCGATTCCAACAAGAACTATCTCGCTCAGATCATCGGCCAATACCGTGTCGGTAAGAAAGATAGCCTAAACTATCGTATCGCTCGACGTAGTGCGCATAATAATGATGCAAACCTGACTGCCGCGATCAGTAGCATGTTGGTTGAACCGGGTAAGTACCGCACCTCTGAAGATGAGAGCTTCCGATTCTTAACACTCAATCATGCTCTACTTAGCTATATCTCGGCTCTGGGTGCTCACAGAACGCGTATTGATGATGAAGCGACACACAAACTGGTGCTAGATGCGCACAGAGTAATCCACCAGCATCTCGACGCTCTAAATGATCAACTCTATTCTCATAAAGAGCATTGTGAAGTGAAAAACGCTTATGACCCGGAGCTGGATAAACGTTTGAGTGAATGGCGAGAAGAAGATGAGAATTCTGTCAAAATGGTTCTACAACAGCTCCATTTGATCTATCGAATGCTTCCAGAACTGCATACCTTAGCGACCAAGTTTGCAGTTAAGGTTAAGATCGACAAGTCGTTTGAAACAGAAGCTTCTTGAGCAACAAACAAAATACCGTAAAAACAAAAAGATAACGCCAATTGCTCATCTTTTGATCATCACAAATATTTATACATTGCTTTACCCATACCCCTAATTGGGTAGAGCAATTACTTACCTACCCTTGTGCCACAAGGGTTGAAGGCGTTTTTACATTGTAGGAATTTTCTGACTTTGATTGACCAAGCCTTAACTTTTCCTTACATTTCTCGGACAAAAAACGACCACAGGAATTTATAGTTGTCTTAGTTTCAAGAAACTTCAAACATCATTTAAAATTCACTTAATCTTGTTTGATTTCCTGAATCAGTAGACTATGCTCTAAAGAGCATATGGATTTGAACAAAGGTCACACTATGAATACACAGCAATTTGAAGCATTTAAGCAGCAAATACAGCTTCTTAGCCCACAACAATTAAAAGCACTTCAGAGTGAGATCGACGGCAACCTCGAAACAGAGAAGCCTTCTTTGCTTACTGATGAAGAATTAAACGCGCTAAATGACCTGTTCAGTTAATAGACAGACATCACTATTTTAGCTTAAGTTCACATTTTCACCGTAAATTTCATCTGTTCACCATTGCGCTCAAAATATCGTCCGCCTAGACTCATTCCATACGTCAATAAAAGGTTCTGATATGTCGATATCTGGTATTCAATCTGGTTACGCCATTATTCAGCAATCCACCAACATGGCTGAAGAAGCCGCAATCGAGCTCAACCAAGCCTCCAAACACGCTCTAGAATCCGACGACACTTTCGAAGCTAGCGATCTCAGCTTTAATCAAATAGAGCCTGAACAAGCCATTTCCTTTAAAGACAAAGAACCTGAACCTGCTTCATCTTCAACCGATTCCCTGATTAAACTGACACAAAGCGCAAGTTATAACCGCGTTGGTGCAAGTGTGGTTGATCGTCAAAACGAAGCCATCGGTAGCCTTCTCGACATTCATATCTAAATTTCGCTCAAATACAGCCTATATTTCGCGAAACTTCGCTGCTTTTTGCTTCAACAACCACACAAACTGTAACTCATTATATCAGGCGCTTGTTTCTGGTTTATTACTCGGTAGAATCAGCGCAAACCAATTTGCTGCACAAACTTTACTTCATACTATTTATGCCAAAACTAAATCTGCATCGCCGTGACTATGTTTCTATTTTAGGAGGCGACATCTCCGCAGACGAATTAGAAAAAAAGCTTCAGCCTCATTTTGAAAAGCCAGTAAATAAGCTGACACCTAGCCCCTACCTGACAGAAAAGAATCTCACACGTCGCTGGACAGCGCTCGATAATGCAGATTCACAGCAAGAACTGCTCGACCCTCATACACAAAGTCAGTTCCAAGCTTATGAGAAAAACATTGAGCACTTTATTGGCACCGTTAAAGTCCCTGTGGGAATATCTGGCCCTTTAAGAGTCAATGGCCTATTTGCTACGGGCGATTACCTCGTACCACTCGCGACCACAGAAGCTGCGCTTGTCGCGTCTTATAACCGTGGTTCTAAGCTGATTACGGCTTGTGGTGGCGCAAGTGCTATGTTGCTCAATGAAGGCGTAACACGTACTCCTGGCTTTGCATTTCAAGGATTAGTTGAAGCCGGACAGTTTGTGGCTTGGGCTGTGACTCAGTATGACCAGTTCAAGATCTTGGCAGAATCAACAACATCACACGGCAAGCTGACCGACATTAATATCAACATCGAAGGTAACCATGTTTACTTGGTGTTCGAATTTCTAACCGGAGACGCTTCTGGTCAGAATATGGTGACCATCGCAACCAATGCCGTGTTTGAGTACATCATCGAAAATACGCCAGTTAAGCCTGACCATGCTTTCCTTGATGGCAACTTGTCAGGCGATAAGAAAGCCAATACCCAAACCTTGCGCAGCGTTCGTGGCAAAAAGGTAACTGCTGAGGTTAATATCCCTGCAGAGCTTGTCGCGAAGTACCTACACACGACACCAGAGAAGATGGTCCAGTTTGGCCAAATGACCACAGTCGGTGGCGCTTTGAGCGGCACTATCGGTATCAACGCCCATTATGCGAATGCACTGGCGGCACTTTACATCGCTTGTGGCCAAGACGCGGCCTGTGTCGCCGAGTCAGCGATTGGTATGACGCGTATGGAACTCAACAAAGAAGGCGGTTTATACGCTAGCGTGACACTGCCTAACTTAATGGTTGGGACTGTCGGCGGTGGTACTGGCTTGCCAAGTCAAAAAGCCTGTTTAGATTTACTTGGGCTGCATGGTAACGGTAAATCACAAGCCCTAGCTGAAGTTTGTGCTGCACTGTGTTTAGCGGGTGAACTATCGATTGTGGGCGCATTTTGCGCAGGCCACTTTTCACGAGCGCACCATAAGCTAGCTCGTAAATAACCTTTATCCAATTTGGCTTGTTCGATTTTGTCGTTCATGCAAAATCACAAGCCAATCTGAATGCGTGAGTCATAAATGGATTACTTACACTTATCTAGGGTGAGCCTTAAGCACCTCACTGCGCTTCATATTATGCTGAACACCCACAGCGTCACTCAGACCTCAGAGCAACTCTGTGTCAGCCCTTCGAGTGTAAGCAAAACCCTGTCTCAGTTGCGTGACATCCTGAATGATGAGCTTTTCTATCGAGATGGTACCAAGCTTATCCCGACTCCCTTTGCTCTGAAGATAGCGCCAACTGTTCACGCAATTCTTTCAAGCATGAATGGACTGCTTCATCAAAAGAGTTTTACCCCTCAAGAGTACCAAGGCAGTTTTTCACTTTCGATGCGTGAAAGTACCTTCGAAGTATTTGCCTCTAAGATAAGTAAAATCACTACTGAACTGGCGCCAAACGCGAAGCTCAACATCTATTCGAAACAACAGCTCGGCTTCGATGCTTTACTCAGTGGCAAGGTCAATTTGATCTTGTTGCCTCATGATATATCTCAGCCGCCGACCGATAACAAAGAGCTGGTTTGGGAAACAATTCTTCCAGATGAAATGGTTTGTTTGATGGGCGCACACCACCCTCTCGCTCAGCAAGAACTGACGGTAGAAGGCTACTTAGATTACAAGCACATTGGGATTTTAGATAACGAACTGTCTCAGCCTTACTTTGAACAAAACTTGGTTCAATGCCACCAACCAAGAGAGATGGCAATATCGGTCGCGGACTTCGGCGCTGCGGCTGTGTTGTGTCACCACACACCTTTCCTGTTCACTTGCTCTAAACAGTGGGCTGAGCATGCTAAACAAGCTCAGGGCTTAGTGAGCAAGCCCTTGCCTTTTGATTACGGTAAGGTGGCGTACAGCTTGGTGTGGAATAAACCCAACATGAATGATCAAGCGATCAAATGGTTGTGTGACCTGTTTTTAGAAGCTTAATATTTTTAGAGACTTAATATCTTTAGAAAGTTAACGTTCTTAGAAGCCTGATTGACCGCCTAAGAAATCTAAAGACTAGGTATAAACCTCAGGAGTTTGCATCGGTCTTTGAACTATGGTGTAGAGCTTATCGTGAAAGCTCTGCATCTGTTTTTCAGTGCATTTCGGCCAATCTAACGCGTCGCCAATGACACCATGATGCTGAAACGCATTCAGCCGAATTCGAATATCACTTGGTAGAGTCTTCAAGTAACGCCCCACTTGTTCAATTTCGTCCTCAAGATCGCTTTTATTTGGGATATGTAGCAACCTAACTTCGTGCAGTTTTCCTTTATCTGTTAAGTAGTTAATGGTTTCAAATACTCGATGGTTTCCTCTACCTACTAGCCATTGGTGTGTTTCAGATTGCCATGATTTTAGGTCAATCATCGCGCCATCAAGGTAAGGTAATACTCGCTCCCACCCTTGTTGAGGCAACGAGCCGTTACTGTCAATAAAACACGTTAAGTGTGCCAATTGCGGATCGCTTTTAATCGCTTGAAATAGCTCTATGATAAACGGCAACTGCATGGTCGCTTCACCGCCAGAAACGGTAATGCCACTCAAGAAAAGCTGATTATGCCTGACAAGCTCCAGAACCTCTGAGACCGTCATTGTGGTAATTTTCGGGCTCGACTTATGGTCGCAGATATCAATGCACTTATCGCAGTTGGTGCAAGCTGCTGGGTCCCACTTCACTTTGCCATCAACCATGCTTAAAGCACGGCTTGGACAGCCGCTAATGCAGTCACCACAATGGTTACAGTGATTGATTGTGTGGGGGTTGTGGCAAGTAATACAATCAAAATTGCAGCCCTGAAGAAACAGCACCAAGCGGTTTCCCGGGCCATCAACACAAGAAAAGGTCAGCACACGGCTGACCTTCGCTTGTTTTTCTGCCTTATTATTTTTAACCCTAGCCATTTGAGTTGTTAGATCAGAAATTTTCATAATTCACATTGTTCGTATTCGAAACGCACCATACACATAACGCACGCACGTTAAAGCTATTCGTATGTCGGCGACATCTCTAAACTCGCCACGCGTGGTTTACGCTCTAATATGCCCGTGTTCTTCGCAGCTTCGGCACCTAAAAAGGTGGTATTGGTGCGTGAGCCTTGCTCGTCATATTTGGCAATGTCAGATAGCTTAATCATGTAACCCGTGACACGAACCAAATCATTTGATGCAACGTTAGCCGTGAACTCTCGGTAACCCGCTTGAATCGCGCCTTTACACAGGTTAAACATCGCTTCAGGGTTAGATTTCACTGTTTCGTCGATGGTCAGAATGTCACTGATGCCCGAGGTGTAGAACTTATGGTGACCCGCGGTTGCACGAACGTAAGAGACAGGATCCGGTTCGGTACCATAAGGAATACGGACACCCGGCGTCACATCTTCATCTAAGCTAATACCGCCTTGAGCATGCAGCAGAGCTTTACCTTCTAATCCATATTTCACTTCAGAGCGTTCAACGATCTCAGCCAGTTTTTCGGAGATACGGTGACCAAGCTGATTTGCCTGTTCATCGTGACCATAGCGCCCTGCTTGGCCCTCTTTCTCCATCAAGATGTTGACTGCTTCCGCCATGCCATAAATACCAAACATTGGCGCAAAGCGATCTTCTTCGATAAGGCCTTCTTTGGTCAGGAAACCTTCGAAGAAGTTAGACTCTTCATGCAAGAAGCGGCTACGAGCGTTCATCAACTCAACCATGATGCCACTGTAGTTCGGCAGTACTTGTTGTAAGAAATCAGCACTGTCCTCAGACTTCAACGCCACTTGCTTTAGGTTCATACGCACCAAGGTATTTGAACCGCCCGCTAACGGCAGAGAGTTATAGCAGCTCACAATACCAAAACGCTTGTCGCCGTAAGCCTCGGCATGCGCTGGATAGTTTGCAATATGTGGTTTGTTGCATTCGCAGATGTTGCTCACCGCATGACGAAGTAGATCATCAGGGGTCACGGCTGGGTCGTACATAAAGGTTAAGTTTGGCGCGATCTGCTTCAATTCAGCGTCTACACGTAGAATCGTACGGCAGAGAATGTTGTCTGTCGGGCCGATGTTCACATGCATAAACGCGTCTGGCAGTGTGCGATCCAACATAATCCAAAACAGCTTAAGCTTTTGGTATACCTGCTCTTCTGTTAAGTCGCCCACGAAAGGCATCAACACATCATCCAACTGACCTAGGTAAACCGGAATTGAAGTGACAGACGGAACATGGTGGTAAAGGATGGTAAGCATGTTCAATGCTTCATCGAAGTTGGTTGCCGCGCTAAGCTCTAAATACTCTGAGCCTTGATGTAAGTATTTAGAATAATCTGGAAGTACATAGCGCGGCTTAAATGGGGCGTGCCCTTCAAACATGTCACACAGCACACCTTGTTGTAAGGCTTGCTCTACTTCTTTGCTTACCGGCATATACGGTAAGCTGGCTTCAGCTTCTAAGGCAAGATAGCTCGACTTCTGTTTTGGTGACAGGTTGGCATCTGAAATGATATTGCTAAAGCGTTGTTGTTGCTCTGAAAGTGGTGAAGAAGTAGATGACGCAGATTGGTGGCTCATGATTAAACCCTTAGTGTTGTTATGGGCTTATTTTATATCTCACCGTTATATTTCCACTAATGAAATGTATGCAAGACTACATTTCCAAAATGGAAATAAATAATTTGTAAATTAGCGGTGTTGAGTTTTCTATGAGCGAGATGAGAAACAGAGAAATAGAGAAACCAGAGTTAGTAGTGAAGAAATGAGAAAGCGCTAATTCGTTCTGTTTAAAACGATAGCGCCAAAAAGAGAAAACCCACATAACTGACGTTAGAGTCGTTAATGTGGGTTTAGTAGTTTAAATGAGCATTCTGAATGCTAGCTCAAGGCATACACACGATTACAGATCTGGAAGCGCTTGTTTACGTCCAACACCCATTAATACCTTTAACTCTCCTTGTGGAGTGTCAATCGAGAACGGTGTAGAGACTTCAACTACTGCAAAGCCCGCTGCACTCAATACATTTTCTGAGCGCTGTTGGCTTACACCGTAGTCTTCACCGTCGCTTTCCAAGTACCAATCCCAGTGTACAAACGTACCGTCGTTTTCAAGCAGCGTGTAAATCAGACTGACTGTGTCTTGTAGGTTCGGGATAAAACCACACACCGAAGAGGCTACCACTAGGTCAAACTGGTTTCTGAATGCTGGATGCTGCGCTGCAAGTCCGCGCGATAAAATATCAACTACCGGTTCAACGTTAGGTAACTCTTTCTTATCTAACTCTTCAATCATCCCTTCAGAGATATCAAGTGCGATGATCTCTTTTGCTAAAGGAGATATTTTCTGGCTGAGTAGTCCTGTACCACAACCAAAATCAAGGACACGGGTTCCGTTTAAATCAACGAGCTGTGTTAACTGGTCAAATACGGATTGTGCGAATACTGCAGTTGCGGGATCTTTATCCCAATCAACGGCGTATTCGTCCCATTGTTTCGCCATCATGGCCTCCATCTTTACTTCTTGTAGGTTCGGAACTTCCCCAGAGTAAACCAAATTAGTCAATTCGTCATAGAGTTATCATGCAAAGATGGACTATTTCTAAGATAGTCAGCACAATATTCAGATAATATGCACCAACCCCCGCTCAATATGGAAATGAAATGAACCTTTCTCAAGTCCAAGCCTTTTGTTCCGTTGCTGATTTAGGATCAGTTTCTGAAGCTGCACGCCAGTTAGAATGCAACCGAACCAAACTCAGCATGTCGATTAAAGCCTTGGAAAAAGAGTTAGATGTCGAGCTGTTCGTCCGCAGCGGAAACCACGTTGAGCTTTCAGAAGCGGGTAAAGCGATTTACAAAGATTGCGAAGGCATGTTGGTGACAGCCGCGCGTATTAAACAAACCTGCTTGCATGTTTCGGGCGAATTCAACGCAGAAATTTGGATAGCACGAGATGACTCCCTACCCGATGAAATGTGGCAGGACTTATCTCACGCCTTAAATAACAAGTACCCTTCTACCTCATTCAACTTCGTTCTCGCATCGAGCGGTGACTTAGCTAACCTAGTTGAAACTCAGCAAGTCGACTTCGCATTTGGTGTCGATTACGAACGCGTCGATGACCCAAGAATTATCTACAACCCGCTTGGTAAGATTCGAATGATGTCTGTATGTAAGAAAGGACATGATTTGAGTGCTATGCGACGAGTGTCTGATGAAGTACTGAGAAATTCGATGCAAGCAACCATGGTTTATCTTAATGAAAAGGATAATCCTGAGCTTGAGCCCTTCTCGCGTCGTTACATTGGCTTCTCTAGCTTCGACTTTATGTTGGATACGATTCTACGTGAAGAAGCATGGGGCGTAATGCCTGAGCCATTGATTCGCCATTTACTGCGTGAACAAGAGCTTGCCGTGATCAAACACACCTACGGTTTAACACAAGAAGACTACTGTATGTTTACCGCGGCTGGCATGGCAGAGCACCCAGGAATGAATTGGTTGGCCGACCAGCTTAGTGATTATTTGTTTGATTTCTAGTTCGCGCTTATTGCTTATCGTCGATAACAAAGGGAAAAACCACAAACAGCACTACTCCTAAAAGACCATCACGTGATCCACTAAATAGCGTCCGTCTTCTTCAACCAATACCATTTCAGCGACAAACTCACCTTTGGCGATGGTGTAAGCTTGTTTCCACACAAAGGCGATGGAGTCTGAACGTCTAAATAAAGCAACTTGCTCACGCTCAGCAAAAAAGCCATTACTGTGCTGATAATGGTGACACACCTTTTCTAAATATTCTGGCGTAACAATGTCTTTCATCCTTTGAGTAAAATCTCGACAGTGCTGTTCATGATCAACCTTAGTTGAACCATCCATCAGATTATCCATGATCGGGTTAGCAATCGCCCACAACTCATTATCACTGATATCGTCAAACTTCATATTGATTCACTCCTTGTCCATCGCAGTCGCAGTCGCAGTCGCAGTCAAATCTAGAAGACCAATAAGACCTTAGCGACTAATGTGTTTTATTAATCATAAACGATCCTATTTCAGTTGCACACCATCACCAAAAAACACTCAACGTCAACTTTATTGACACCACGGACTGACCTTAAGTCACTGAATTTTATTGATTTATATGTTCGAATTAAATAAGACATATAAACATCATCAGATAAAGTTTGTAAAGTTAGCTCATTATTAGAACAATGAAGTTATCAAAAACATCTGGAAAATATTATGTGTGATAGGAAAAGCCAAAACGAAAATCGAGTACTATTGTTCTCAGCCCTTTTAGCATCAGGCTTCGCAATTGGCGGATTGGTGTTGGGTCTTCTCGTTGGCTCTCTGGTCATAGTATTTGACGGTGTCTATTCTCTTATCAGCTTACTGTTAACTTTATTGTCACTAGCTGCCTCGAAATACATCAATCGCCCTTCGGACACTGAGTTCCCGTTTGGTCGAGCAATTATCGAACCGATTGTTATTGCCATCAAAGCCGTTGTGATTCTTCTTGTGGTTGGTTATTCACTTTACTCTGCGATTGGTGCCCTAATGACGGGTGGCCGTGAAGTTGATGCTTCTATTGCAACTCTGTTTGGTATTTTCAACGTGTTGGGTTGTGGTTACGCTTGGTGGTACATCGCGAATAAGAGCAAACGTATTTCTTCAGGTCTGATTCAGGCTGAATCTAAGCAGTGGCAGATGGATACACTACTGAGTGTAGCGGTAACAGCGGGTTTCGTAGCGGCTTGGTTAATTACTTTTTCTCCGCTTGCAGAATACGCAGTGTATGCCGACCCAATGATGATGTTGCTAATGTCTTTCTACTTCATCAAAGTGCCTTTCGACATGTTACGTGAAGCCATGCGCGAACTGCTTATGATGTCGGCAAACAAAGATATTTGTGATGCGGTAGATAAGAACGTTGTCGCGGTAGACAAAGAAGCGGAGCAAGATTTGGAGCTGATGGGTGTGACTAAGGTTGGTCCAGAATTACGAATCAATGTTGATATTCATACCAACGACCAACAAGCGATTGCGGTCGATGATATTGAACGTACGCGCCGCCAACTTAAGCGACGCTTATCGAAGATGCCTTATGAGCTTCAATTGAATCTCAATATCGCGAGTTAAGAGTCGAGAGTTAAGAACCAAGAGCTAACCAATCAACCTCTCGCTGACTAAGACTCTGATTGAACCTTTTTAGAAGCCGACGCCGTAACCGTCGGCTTTTTGTCTCTGGTTACCCACCAGCAAGCTAAAGAGCCAATCGTTACCATACAAACGCCCTGCCAAAACGTCATGCTCAATGACAAACCCAAAATAATAGAAGACAGTAAGGTCGCAAAAATAGGCGTGAAATACGACATGGTCGCCAAGAAGACCATATTGCCGCCAAGTATCGCTGTATTCCAAAGCGCGTAACCTGCGCCCATACACACGCCTGCCAACACTAAGTCGATCGCAGCACTGGTTGTCATCACCATGTCGGTTTCGTTACTCAATGCGTATTTGATCCACAAGGTGATTGCCGTTGCGATAAAGAACAACACAATCGCATTCTGCCCTTTCGCCACTTTCTGAGTGTAATTACAGTAAACCGCCCAAATAATCGCGCCGAAAAACGCCATTGAATAAGTTTTTGGGTTAGTAGCAACATTGGCAGCGATTTGTTCAACAGAAAGCCCCTGATCGCCGCTGATGCTCCAAGCGACGCCAAAGAAGGCCAAGAAGATACTTGGGTAAACCAACCAGTTAATTTTCTTGTCGCTCAGCAGCACCGCAAATAACACCGTCAGTGCTGGCCATAAGTAGTTGATGACAGCCATTTCCAAGGCTTGATGTCTATTGTTTGCCATTCCTAAAGCCAGAGCCAAGAAGATCTCATAACAAACGAACAAGGTGCCGCCAATCAGCAAATAAGACTTAGAAAAGCGTGAAAACTTAGGTAGCCCCATAACACAGACCAACAACAGCGAACTCACCGTATAAAGACTGGCCGCACCACCAATTGGACCTAGCTGTTCTGAGACGCTACGAGACAGAGCAATCAAGCCGCTCCATAGTAAAATGGCGATAATACCGTAGCAGCTATAACGATGAGATTTCAGCACACCTTTTCCTTTATCTGTTTTGATGGTCACTCTATGGTAAAACCAAGTTCAAAATAATTGGCCGAGTACATTTTCGTACTCGGCCATCAACACTTTGTTTACAAAGTATCTATCAATCTACGAAGCATCAATCAATTAACAAATCATTGGTCAATTAACGAAACGCCAATCAATTTACAAAGCATTGGTCGATTAAAGAAATCACCGATTATGATTGTGTATTCGCTAGTGGCGGTCAGTTGTTAACTATTAACTAAGCCAGCAGTAGAGCTTGCAAGTCAGCCAAAGACTTCACTTGGTAGTGAGGATTGATACCCGCTGGCGCTGCCTTTTCTTGGCTGTTTAACCAACACGTTTCGATGCCAAAATCGAGTCCACCTAGAATATCGGAATGTGGGTTATCCCCGACCATCAATATTCTTTGCTTAGATGGCAATCCAACCAGCTTATGCGCATATTCAAAAATCTCGGCATCCGGTTTGGCTACCCCAACTTCTTCAGAAATGATCACGTGCTCAAAGTAATCCGTCATTCCTGTGCGCTCTAAACGGATTGACTGCAGCTCTGTAAAACCGTTAGTGATGATGCCCATGTTCACCTTGCCTTTTAAAGACTCCACCAACTCTTGTGCACCTGGTAATAAAGAACAGATATCCGCCATTGCGGTCAAAAATGCACTGTTTAGTTCTGCTGTTGTTGTCTCTAACTTTGTTGCCCAGCTTTCAAAACGCGCGTGCTTCAGTTGAGCTGCCGTAATGCGGCCATCTTGATAATCTACCCAAAGTGGTAAATTAACCTCTTGGTAAACCGAATAATCCTGTTCACTAAAATCCACACCAAAACGGGAGAACATCAGCTTCATTCCTTGAAAAGCATCAAAGTGGAACAAGGTTTCATCCGCATCAAAGAATATCCAATCGTACTTCATTTTCTGTCCTGTTATTCGCGTTGTTGAGCAGTGCTGTGTTTGTTTTTATCGTAGTTTTGCTTAATTTTTCTCTTCGCCTTGTAGGCTGGCAATCACTTTACTCGTAAATCTGTGAGCCTGTATATAAATCTAATAATTTATAGAAAACAAGCAGCAAGTCATGATGTATCGCAAATTTTGCCACATATTAAACCAATACCATACAAGAAATACATTTAAGTACCGGGAGGTATTATGAAGCACTTTTTACCATCGTCTGTCATGCTTACCCCTTTTCTTGTCAAATACTATGACGAGGAGTCAGAAGACACGCTTGATTCTGAAGAGTCACAAGAAGCTGAAATTGAATGCAGCGATGACTCAGATAAAACGTCGACACCAGCCTAACTAGAAGAGTTTTCAATGAAAAACACTATTTTTCATTGTTATAGAGCTCCATACTGTCTCTAATTTAGTCGATTTATCGCGATCTATTACTGACAATCAACACAGCCAAAAACCATGAAAACGATTGCTATATGAGCCCTATCACAACGACTAGCCACAAAGTGGTAGTTCGAATTCAAAGTTGTTCCAGATCAATGGTCGACCACTTGAATGCCGACAACATGTAGGAAATTAAAAATCATAATTAACGGAGTTTTCCAATGTCTACTGCATTTTACATCCCTACAATCAACTTCATGGGTACTGGCTGTCTGAAGGATGCTGCTGATAGTATTCAGTCTCAAGGCTTTAAAAAAGGTCTGATCGTAACTGATAAGATCTTGAATCAAATTGGTGTAGTTAAGCAGGTACAAGACCTTCTTAGCCAGCGAGGCGTAGACGCAGTTGTATTCGATGGCACTCAACCAAACCCAACCATCACGAACGTTAACGATGGTCTTGAATTGCTGACTGACAACGATTGTGATTTCGTTGTTTCTCTAGGTGGCGGTTCTCCACACGACTGTGCAAAAGGCATTGCTCTGGTTGCTTCTAACGGCGGCAAGATTGCAGACTACGAAGGTGTCGATCAATCTGAAAAGCCAATGATGCCTCTTATCGCTATCAACACGACTGCGGGCACCGCTTCAGAAATGACACGTTTCTGCATCATCACTGATGAAGAGCGCCACATTAAGATGGCTATCGTTGATAAGCACACAACACCGCTTATTTCAGTAAACGATCCTGAACTAATGCTTGCTAAGCCTGCATCACTGACTGCTGCAACAGGTATGGATGCGCTAACACACGCAATCGAAGCTTACGTTTCTATCGCAGCGACACCAATTACAGACGCTGTAGCGATTAAAGCCATTGAACTTGTACAAGCTCACCTAAGAACGGCAGTAGCGCACGGCGAAGACATTGAAGCACGTGAACAAATGGCTTACGCACAGTTCATGGCGGGTATGGCGTTCAACAACGCGTCACTAGGTTATGTTCATGCGATGGCGCATCAGCTAGGCGGCTTCTACGATCTTCCACACGGTGTGTGTAATGCTATCTTGCTACCACACGTTCAACGCTACAACGCGCAAGTTTGTCCTGAGCGTCTACGTGATGTTGCAAAAGCAATGGGCGTTAACGTTGAAGGTATGTCACCAGAGCAAGGTGCAGAAGCTGCGATCGAAGCAATTGTTCAACTAGCAAATGACGTGAACATCCCAACAGGTATCGCGCAACTTGGTGCGAAGCTAGAAGATATCCCTACTCTGTCTGACAACGCACTGAAAGACGCATGTGGTTTTACTAATCCTAAACAAGCGACCCACGAAGAAATCTCTGCGATTTTCGAAGCGGCAATGTAATCTGCCATTAAGTCACTTATAAACTTATCGACAAACGGGCTCACCTACTGAGCCCGTTTTCTTTACCTGCCATATGTTATTCAAGTCTCTGTTTTGAATAGCCACTGATTAAGATAAATCTCTTTAAAAGTCGCATTGTCATAACTGCTTAGTTATAGTCAAACTATTGATACATAGAATGACAAACAGGTTCCATTGAGTCGTTGGATAGTTAACTCTTCATTATTAGCATCGCTCGTTTCCCACTCTGCCTTCGCGGAGGAACAGGATGAGTGTCACAGCCAACCGTTAGAAGACACGCGCGTCGAAAAAGCTTACCACTACCTAAACAGCAAGTTTTGTCAGCCCGCAATATGGTTCGATAACTTCTTTGTGGATGACCGTATTACCGAGGACGCCAGAGCCGGAACCTCTGTACGTTGGTATAATGATTTCATCTATTCTGAGGGCGGTGACGTGGATTATTCCACCAAGCTCAACGCACGCCTGCATTTACCCTTTGTCAGCAAAAGGCTTAAGCTAATCTACGAGTCTGTTGGCGATGAAGAATTCTTAGACTTCTTCCCACAAGATTCTGAAGAGTTAGAAAATGCACTTGGCCTTCGTTATGACGCCTATGCCAAGGGTTACAGTAGTTTCAATATCAAAGCGACATTACGCCCAAGAATAGAGGCTCGCTATCGTTTTACCTACCCGCTCACCACAGATGCAGTATTCCGGCTAACCCAACGTGTGTATCAAGAGAAGAAAGAGACGGGAGAGATCACTGATATCGATTTTGACCTCTCTTTGAGTGACGATTTCTTAGCGCGTTGGTCTAACTTTGCTGGCTATAACGATGACCTCAAAGGCTGGGAGTATGGTACGGGCATTACCTTGTACCATTACCTTTCTCAAGACCAAGCTCTGTAATACAGCGCCACGATAACCGCGACCAGCGAACCGTATAACCACAACGAATATTCGCAAGTGTCGGTAACGTATAGAGAAAATGTATGGAAGGAATGGCTGTTTTACGAGGTCACCCCGCGTTACCAGTGGGAACGAGAGCCTTACGAGAAACACACGGAAGAAGCCAACATCACCCT
Source organism: Vibrio sp. 10N.222.49.C12 (assembly GCF_041475025.1). Taxonomy (NCBI): domain Bacteria; kingdom Pseudomonadati; phylum Pseudomonadota; class Gammaproteobacteria; order Vibrionales; family Vibrionaceae; genus Vibrio; species Vibrio sp. 10N.222.49.C12. Next base: position 37,504 of record NZ_JBFRVF010000031.1, read on the forward strand.
TAGGCTTGAAGTCTTGTTCAACAATGTCTAGTGAGTGTTTGTGAGATTGGGGCATCGTTAGATAGAAAACGAGGCACAAAAAAGCACATCATGTGATGTGCTTTTTCAGTTCTATATAAGGCTTAAACTGTAGTCTTAACCCTTGTAGTTTCTTACTCGTGCCGCTTCTGCTTCACGCTTGTCGACAACGGTTTTACCGATTGGCGCCAATGAGATAACCGCGAGCTTAAGGTGCTGAATCGCAAACGGAATACCTATAATAGTAATGAAACACGCTACTGCTGACATGATGTGACCAATCGCCAACCAGATCCCCGCAAATAAGAACCAAATAACGTTACCAATCACACCTAGCGGGCTCGTGCCGATGTCCATTTCATTGGTTAGCTCATCACGCGAAATCGCTTCCTGACCAAATGGGAAGAATGAGAAGTTACCCATAACAAAACATGCTCTACCCCATGGAATACCAACGATGGTTAGGAATGCGAGCAGTCCGAAGAACCACCAAGCTAGTCCCATAAATACGCCACCGAACAGAAACCAAATGATGTTTCCTATTGTTTTCATTCTGTATTCTCCAAATCTTTGAATGCTATTTATTTAATATGCCGAGTAAGGCAATGATTGTTGTAATAGGTTCATTATTGTTGAACCTTTATGAACCGTTTATGAATCACTTACATTTTATGTGATTGATATACACCACGGTTCTCTAAATCTACATAGGGCTAAACCCATTTATTTGATACCATACACTTAGATTTTTAGTACCAAAAAGCTAAACAGACTCAACAACGAATTTAAGGCCGAATTTATGAATAACACTGAGCAACCTAAAAAGAAAATGAAAAACTGGGTGCCAATCGTCTTCTTCGGACTTCTCAGCACTGTTCCAGTGTTCATGTTCTTAGTTGATGTGTACATCAACCAGTATATGTAACAGAGCCGGACATCCTAGCTATATAAATGGATATAAGAACCCTTTCCTGTATCCATTTCAGTTCCAATTAGATCAGTTCTTCTTCAGCCAGCTCTTCGTTAATCAAATCAGCTCTTCGCTAATCAAATCTAGAATGTCTATCAGCTCATGATCAGGCAAATTTAGTAGGTTATCCCCTACATACCATTCAATCTTACATTGGTTTGGCAACTCACTGATCGCTGGGTTTCCTATCCAAATATTGTGTTTCTTCGCTATGTTATCTCTCACAATAATGCCGTCTTCATAGCTCACAGGTAAATATAGGTGAAGCATGTTGACCTGCGGTTGCTGCGGATTAACAGTGAACTGAGGATAGTCTAATAAGATTTGGTAGATCTGTTTTGTTCGCTCAAACAGTGATGGCATCAACTCTAATCGCTCATCAAACTGCATTGCTGCTGAAACCACATAAGGCGTTCGGTGATAAACATTGCCACCTTGGCGCTTCATCCACGCAGATGCTTTCGCTACAAAGGCTTTATCGCCCAACAATAACGAACCACCAAGGCCATTGAGACCTTTGTACAGCGAAACATAAGCACTATCGAAGCCCTGAGCAATCTCGCTGTATGACTTTTGGTAATAGGCGCCGCATTCCCACAAACGCGCACCATCCATATGAAGGTGAATTGATTGTTCTTTGCAGTACTGCTTGATCGCTTCAAGCTCATCCCATTCTGGTAATTGGCCGCCGATTTCACGCATGGGTAATTCATATAGAGCGGCTGCAATCTCATCAGGCCACGCCTTTAAGTCATCAACATTCCAAGTGCGAAATACGTTGCCAACGGGAAGTACGTTGAATCGGTTTTGGATCTGATACCCTTGGCGTTCATGACGCATAATATGACTCGATTCATGCATCGCCACTACTGGGTTTCTTTTCTCTTGGCACGCAATTTCTAATGCTGTTGGTTGATTCATGGTGCCAGTAATCACAAATACAGCCGCTTCATAACCTAGCAGTTCCGCGACTTTGTTTTCGAAGCTCTCGATAAACTCACCATCGCCGTAGCTATCATGGCTCACATTGTGTGTCTCACACCATTCAGCCATCTGAGCGAATGTTTGTGCTGGAGTCGGTTCTAGGTGACCGGAAAGCAACAAATCACATTGTTGACGCAAGTCCATGCTCATAGTTTTTCCTTTATTCATTATCGTTCTATGTAGGGTTATTGGATTATTTACGTTACCCACCAACGGTGACATAAAATGCCCATATTCGCTTTTACTATTCGTGAATAATTAGTTTTACTCAGTCATCGGCGGCTTGTGCCAGAAATACTCAAATTGACGGATGTTTTATATAATTAAGTACCTAAAAACACACGCATCTAGATAGATAAATATGGGCTAATTCGTTGTTGTTCAACCATTCTTCTATTATTGTATATCTATAATTCCAATAAATATTATTCGTTAATGGACAAAGAGGGCTATATGTCGAAAAATCGAGTCTTGGTGCTATTCGCTCACCCTTCTCAACATCGTTCTGAAGCAAACAAACCCTTATTTGAACAAGCCAAACGCGTTGACGGTGTTACCTGTGTCGATCTCTATGCCGAGTATCCGACATTTAAAATCAACATCGACCGTGAACAGAAACGCCTGTTAGACCATGACATCATCATTTTTCAGTTCCCTTTGTATTGGTACTCAACACCGGCAATTCTTAAAGAGTGGCAAGACCTTGTTCTTGAATACGGCTTCGCCTACGGCGCCGAAGGCAATGAACTACAGGGTAAGAAATTGTTATGTAGCATTACTGCAGGAGGTAAAAAAGATGCCTACCAAAGTGATGGTTACAACCATTTCACGATTCGAGAACTGCTTCACCCAATCGAACAAACCGCTTCTCTGTGCGGGATGAACTATCTCTCGCCCTTTGCGTTATTTGGCTCGCGTACCGCTTTGGAAGAAAACCGCATTCAAGAGCATGTCGATAGCTATAAAGTGCTGTTAGAGGCGTTAGTTGCTGGCAAGATCAATATCAAGAAAGCCAGCAAAGCAGAAAAACTCAACCACTACGTAGAAGAACTAATGGCAGAGGTTAAATAATGACGGGATATTTTCTACAAGCATTTATCTACTTAGTCGCAGCAGTTATTGCCGTGCCTATTGCCAAAAGACTTGGCCTTGGTTCTGTATTGGGTTACCTCATTGCTGGTGTTGTGATTGGCCCAATCATTGGTCTGGTAGGTGAAGAGACCAAAACGATCCAACACTTTGCCGAGTTCGGTGTGGTTATGATGCTGTTCTTAGTCGGCCTTGAGCTTGAACCTAAGATGCTTTGGGCAATGAGGAACCGACTTATGGGGCTGGGTGGCCTGCAAGTTGGTGGTACTACCGCGATTGTAATGGGTATTGCTCTGTTCTTTGGACAGCCTTGGACGATCGCACTGACTATCGGTTTGATCTTCGCACTGTCATCTACCGCGATTGTACTCCAAACCTTTAACGAAAAAGGGCTATCCAAAACAGAAGGCGGAAAGAACGCTTTCTCAGTCCTACTGTTCCAAGATATTGCCGTCATTCCTATGTTGGCATTTATCCCTCTATTAGCCTTGCCAGAATTAATTGAAGCTGCACAAAGCGCGGTTGCTTCGGCTTCTGATCACCATGAAGAGTTAAGCCTCGTCGCTGGCCTACCCGGTTGGGCTTATGGCCTTGTGATCACAGCATCTATTGCGATTGTTGTGGTCGGCGGACACTTCTTGAGTCGTCCATTGTTCCGCTTCGTGGCAAGCTCAGGCCTGCGTGAAATCTTTACTGCAACCGCACTGATGTTGGTGATTGGCATTGCTGCACTGATGAGCCTAGTCGGCCTATCTCCGGCTTTGGGTACCTTCCTTGCGGGTGTGGTTTTAGCGAACAGTGAATTCCGCCACGAACTTGAGTCCAATATCGACCCGTTTAAAGGGCTGCTACTTGGCTTGTTCTTCATCACCGTAGGTGCAGGCATTAACTTTGATGTTCTATTCAACGACTTTGGTTTGATCATTGGCCTCACCCTTGGCGTTATGCTTCTTAAAGCCTTGGTGCTATTTACGTTGGCATTGATATTCAAAATCAAAAACAGTGACCGTTGGCTGTTTACACTGAGCTTGGCGCAAGCCGGTGAGTTTGGTTTTGTACTACTAAGCTTCTCAGCTCAAAACCACGTATTACCTGCTGACATCGTCCAAACATTGTCGCTGGTTGTGGCACTTTCAATGTTCCTAACACCAGGGCTGTTCATTCTATTTGATAAAGTGATTCTTCCTCGTTACGAACAAAAATCTAACGACCGCGAAGAAGATACCATAGAAGAGAAAGGCACCGTAATCATTGCGGGCATTGGCCGATTCGGTCAGATTGTTAACCGCTTATTGGTATCGAATGATGTCAATACTGTGGTTTTGGATCATCAAGCTAATCAAGTCGACTTGCTACGTTCAATCAACATCAAATCTTACTTTGGTGATGCGACTCGTCATGATTTATTACATACCGCTGGTATCGAAGAAGCCGCAATGTTGGTTGTGGCTATCGACAACCAAGACTCAAGTGTTGAATTGGTCAAATACGTTAAACACAACTACCCTAAAGTGAAAATCTTAGCGCGTGCATTCGACCGTGGTCATAGTTATCGCCTAAGAGAAGCAGGTGCAGACTTCGTGGAATCAGAGACCTACCATTCTGCTCTTGAAATGGGTGCAGAAGCCTTGCGTTCTTTGGGTCATCACCCATTCTTCGTTGAACAACAGAAATCGACGTATCAACGTGTTGAAAGCCGTAAGTCTGAAAAGCTCTACCAAGCTTGGTCTGAAGCGGAAGAGAACCCGCGCTACGACAACAACTACCGACAAATCTTCATTCACCTTGAAGAAGCAATGAAAGAAGATATGAAAAAAGACCGTTCAGACAAGCACTCTCGTTCTGAACGTGGTTGGACACCTCCACCGAAAGGTTATGCAGATGGCTTTGAGGAAGAAGAGTCTTAAGCAGAATCTAGACTACAGCTCTAGATAACCATGCTATTCAAGCATCAAAAGCGGCTATTTAAGCCGCTTTTTCTTTCATTTAACCCCGACAAAACCTCAAATGAGCATAAGTATCAGGTGCTGACACTCGTAATCCGAGAGATTTGTGTGATCTAGCTAAGATTTTTAATTTCTGACCACATAGCAAAAGTGGATTCAATTTTTACATTATTTAAACATTCCACCCCTGCATAAACCACACCATAAACATGGCTATATATGCACTCATTCCTACCATTCAAGCACCCACCCAATTCTTAGCGACCACTCTCTAAGGCTTGAATTACATTGCATATATCGAAATACGCCGCAAAAGCCCTAACAGATTTATTCACCAATCAAATAATTAACGCACGACATTCACAAATTCAAACCATCAAAATTAACACAAACATTTCAAAGTATGTCTAGCGTTACAATTTGTAACGAATGGCGGTTGTCGGTATAGTCCTGCAATTCAAAAAGTGAGACCTCTGCGCTCACCTTAAAGGAGATATAATAATGATTACTAATGATGCTGTAATAATGGGCATGTTAGCTGTTATTCTTGGCGGTGTATTTATCACGGAAAGTAGCCAAAATAGCGCACTGAAAAAATTCTACTCGTTCGTTCCGGGTCTATTGCTCTGTTACTTTGTTCCTTCTCTATTGAACAGTTTAGGCATCATCGACGCATCAAACTCTAAGCTGTACTTCGTTGCGAGTCGTTACCTATTACCAAGTGCACTCGTTCTACTGATCATCTCAGCAGACCTACGCAAAATCTTCGGCCTTGGCTCAAAAGCCGTCATCATGTTCCTAACGGGTACTGTCGGCATCATCATTGGTGGGCCTTTGGCGATTCTGATTATCGACCAAGTCAACCCTGACCTTGTATCTGGCGATGTATGGCGTGGCCTTACAACAGTAGCTGGCTCTTGGATCGGCGGCGGTGCAAACCAAGCCGCCATGAAAGAAGTGTTCGAGGTTGATGACCAACTCTTCTCTGCAATGATTACTGTTGATGTTATCTGTGCAAACATTTGGATGGCCGTATTACTTGTCATGGCAGGTCGTCAGAAGAAGATTGATGCATGGCTAAAAGCAGACACATCAGCTATCGAAGAGCTAAAAGAGACGGTTTCTAAATACCAAGAAGAGAACGCTCGACCAACAACTACTACCGATCTAATGAAGATCGCTGCAATTGCCTTTGGTCTAACAGGCCTTGCTCACTTCTTCAGTGACCTAATCGCACCATGGATCTCAACGAATGCTCCAGAACTTGCGAAATACAGCCTTACATCTGGCTTCTTCTGGCTAATCGTTATGGTAACAACGTTCGCGTTGATCGCTTCGTGCTTTAAATCAACGCGCAGCCTTGAGCACAGCGGCGCGTCTAAAGTAGGTTCAGCGTTCATCTACATCCTAGTTGCAACTATCGGTATGCAAATGGATGTTACAGCCATCTTTGACAACCCTGGTTACTTCTTCATTGGTATCACATGGTTAACTATCCATGCCCTTCTGATGATTATGATGGCGAAGCTAATTCGTGCACCATTGTTCTTCATGGCTGTAGGTAGCCAAGCTAACGTCGGCGGTGCTGCATCGGCTCCTATCGTAGCGGCAGCGTTCCACCCAGCATTAGCTCCAGTAGGTATCCTAATGGCGGTATTGGGTTACGCTCTCGGTACATACGGCGCTTACATATGTGGCCTCATCATGCAGGCTGCTGCATTGGGTTAACAACTCATTGCTGTAAAAAATGGGCAACTGAACCTTGATCATATCGCCCATTTTCTTGAGTTCCGAGATGTAAAAAAGGCGACAGTAAAAACTGTCGCCTTTCTAATATCTTGTTACTCAGCTAAAGCTTATTCCCAATCAAGAATTACTTTACCTGACATACCAGAGCGCATCATGTCGAAGCCTTTCTGGAAGTCGTCCACTTTGTAGTGGTGAGTAATGATTGGTGTTAGATCTAGGCCTGATTGGATTAGTGAAGCCATCTTGTACCAAGTTTCGAACATCTCACGACCGTAGATACCTTTGATAACCAAGCCTTTAAAGATGACTTGGTTCCAGTCTACTGCCATGTCTGATGGTGGAATACCTAGTAGAGAGATCTTACCGCCGTGGTTCATGTTAGTCAGCATGCTGTTGAACGCAGATGGGTTACCAGACATTTCTAGGCCTACATCGAAGCCTTCAGTCATGCCAAGATCAGACATTACGTCTTCAAGCTTCTCTTCCATCACGTTTACTGCGCGAGTCACACCCATTTTCTTAGCAAGATCTAGGCGGTACTCGTTTACATCAGTGATTACAACGTGACGAGCACCAACGTGCTTAGCAACAGCTGCAGCCATGATACCGATTGGACCAGCACCAGTAATTAGCACGTCTTCGCCAACTAGGTCGAAAGAAAGTGCTGTGTGTACTGCGTTACCAAACGGGTCAAAGATTGAAGCTAGATCGTCAGAGATTTCTGCAGGGATCTTAAATGCGTTGAACGCAGGAATCACAAGGAACTCAGAGAACGCACCAGTGCGGTTAACACCAACACCTGTTGTGTTACGACAAAGGTGAGTACGGCCGCCACGACAGTTACGACAGTGACCACATGTGATGTGACCTTCGCCAGATACACGGTCGCCGATTTCAAAACCACGAACTTCTTGGCCAATGCCAACAACTTCACCCACGTATTCGTGACCTACTACCATAGGTACTGGGATTGTGTTTTGTGACCACTCATCCCAGTTGTAGATATGTACGTCAGTACCACAAATTGCGGTTTTCTTAATACGAATAAGAAGATCATTATGACCCATTTCAGGTTTTTCAACCTCGGTCATCCAAATGCCTTCTTCAGGCTTTAGCTTAGAAAGTGCTTTAATTTTCATAATGTTACCTAGTTCATCTCGCCTAACTGTAAGGCGAGAATCAAAAATCTATATATTCTACTGGGTGTTGCTCTATCTAATTAAAGGATGCTCGTGGCACCCCTTTAAAATTAGATGATACCCATGTCTTTACCAACTTGAATGAACGCATCGATTGCGCGGTCTAGTTGCTCACGAGAGTGTGCAGCAGACATTTGCGTACGGATACGAGCTTGACCTTTTGGTACTACAGGGAAAGAGAAACCTACAACGTAGATGCCTTTCTCTAGTGCGCGCTCAGCGAACTCAGCCGCTACTTTTGCATCACCAAGCATGATTGGGATGATTGCGTGGTCTGCACCGCCCATAGTGAAGCCAGCTTCTTCCATGCGAGTACGGAAGTGAGCAGAGTTTTCCCATAGTTGAGTACGTAGGTCGCCAGATTCCGCAAGAAGATCTAGAACGCGGATAGACGCAGATACGATTGCAGGAGCAACAGAGTTAGAGAATAGGTATGGGCGAGAACGCTGACGTAGCCAGTCGATCACTTCTTTCTTACCAGAAGTGTAACCGCCTGAAGCGCCACCCATTGCTTTACCAAGAGTACCAGTGATGATATCGATACGGTCTACAACGTTGTGGAACTCGTGAGTACCCGCTCCGTTTTCGCCCATGAAGCCCACTGCGTGAGAGTCATCAACCATTACTAGTGCATCGTACTTGTCTGCAAGGTCACAGATAGCAGGAAGGTTAGCCACTACGCCGTCCATTGAGAACACACCGTCAGTTACGATTAGTGTGTGACGAGCGCCAGCTTCTTTAGCAGCGATAAGTTGCTGCTCTAGCTCTTCCATGTTGTTGTTCGAGTAACGGAAACGCATTGCTTTACACAGACGAACGCCATCGATGATAGATGCGTGGTTTAGTGCGTCAGAGATGATTGCGTCTTCTTTACCTAGAATTGTTTCGAACAAACCAGCGTTTGCATCAAAACAAGATGTGTAAAGGATAGTGTCTTCTTTACCTAGGAACGTAGAAAGCTTTTGCTCTAGTTCTTTGTGAGAATCTTGAGTACCACAGATGAAACGTACTGAAGCCATACCAAAACCGTGCTGATCCATACCATCTTTAGCTGCTTCGATAAGAGCTGGGTGGTTAGCAAGACCTAAGTAGTTGTTTGCACAGAAGTTTAGTACTTCTTCACCAGTCGAGATAGAAACCGCTGCTTTTTGTGCAGAAGTAATAATGCGCTCAGACTTGTAAAGACCTTCTTCTTGAACTTCTTCGATTTGAGTTTGAATCTGTTGGTAAAATGCAGAAGACATTGTCTCATTCCTTCCTAGTTATAATTTAGCAGCATCGCGCGCCGCTTTATGTAGGATGTAAACGATCTCAACACGATCATTTACACTGTAAAACTTATGCCTATATTCTAGTTGAACATCCCCGTTCCGATTATCCCTTTAGTTGGAAAAACATTAATGAATCACAGGCACTAATAATAGTTCATCCCAGTGACATAGGGCACATTAACGCCCTTCACCTGCTTTTTTAAACGCCAAATTAGCTATAATTTCCGTCTAATTTCGCTTTCATATCAAATCTCAATTTTTCATCTCAGAATGCGCAGCAGCAACGCCGCTATACAGATGAGCTTCAAACACAACAACCTATCAGAGCAATCACGTCAATCAATTAATGAAATTGATTCACAAATCAAAGTAAATCGCTCACAATGACCATTAAGTTCATCGTTGAAACTAGCTTAACTGGATACTTATGATTAACCCAAAACTCATCGCCCTGCTTCCGGATCTCGCCTCGTTCATTTTGGTGGTTAACGAAGGTAGTTTTACGGCTGCAGCAAAACAGTTAGGCGTGACACCATCAGCCTTGAGTAAGCTCATCACCCGCTTGGAAAAAGCGCTATCAGTGAAACTGTTTGAGCGTACCACTCGTACCCTTATCATTACGCAAGCGGGTCAATTGGTTTATGATCAGAGTGTGGTGATGATCAACGCAGCGCAACAAGCCGTTGAACTGTCTACCTCCGACCATACCGAACCTGCAGGCTCGATAACGGTAGCGGCGCCTGAAGCCTTCTTGAATTCGGTTTTGCAGCCTTTTATTGTGCCTTTCTTAAATCAGTATCCAGAGATTCAACTTAAGTTAAGAGCGGCTGACGGCGACATCGATATTTTGCGTCAAGGCATCGACATCGCTTTCCGCCTGACCGATAAGCCCGACGAAAGCTTAGTATTGAAAGAGTTAGGCAAAACTAACCTAGTGTTGTGTGCAAGCCCTGACTATTTAGATGCCAAAGGGATTCCTCACCACCCTACCGAGCTGTCTGAACACGACTGTTTGTATCTTGCAGAGACAGACAAAGATCACATTTGGGATTTTCTTAAAGATGATGAATTTCACACGGTACCCGTCACTGGACGTTACGCAGTTAACCACTCGCAGATGCGACTAAAAGGTGTAAAAGAAGGTCTAGGCGTCGGTATTTTCCATGACTTCGTGATTCAAGATGCGTTGGCTGAAGGGTCTGTAGTACAAGTGTTGGAAGATTGGACCATCAAGAGTAATTACCATGGTGCGATTGCGATGCAGTTTGCTCAAACCAAGTACATGCCCGCTCGATTGCGTGTATTCATTGATTACGCCATGGAGCACTTAGGTGACAAGTTGGCAGGAGAAATAAACTGATGCTGAAAGGAATACACCACGCGGCCATAATCTGTTCAGACTACGAATTGTCGAAACACTTTTACACTGAGATTTTAAAACTTGAGATCATTGCAGAGAATTATCGTGAGGCTCGCCAGTCGTACAAGCTTGATTTAGCGCTACCTAATGGTGCTCAGATAGAACTATTCAGCTTCCCTAACGCACCAGAAAGACCAAGCTTTCCGGAAGCTCAAGGGCTGAGACATTTGGCCTTTTGTGTTGATGACGTTCAACATGTCAAAAGCTACTTGGAAGAACAAGGCATTGAAGTCGAACCGATTCGAGTTGATGAATTTACGGGGAAATCATTTACGTTTTTCGCAGACCCAGACGGCCTGCCGCTAGAGCTGTATCAGATCTAAAGCTTTATCAGATCTAGAGCTGAATCAAGTCTAAAAGTCTTCCTCACAGAAGAAGAGCTCATCTGATTAATAAAACGGACCTTCTCAAGTAGAGAAAGTCCGTTTGCATGTCAATTAACTCAATACGGTCTTGAATTTCTCAACACGTGAAAACAGTAACCAATCCAATAGCATTGCTGTCACGATCGTTGCTCCCGCAAGCGGAAACAGTACTGAAATAACCACGACCGTCACCAAGCCTGCCTTCCAAAGCCCTGCATCACCAAACTTCGGTGGCGTACCAAGCTTTCTTTGTCCTGAAGGTCTACGCATCCACCACATCATAGCGCCAGTCACAGACACAACAATGAACGCCAAGCAAAACAAGGTATTTAGAAGCTTATTGATGATGCTGATGTCACCTTGATGCAATGAAATACCCACAGCTAAAGTCTTGGCAATGAAGTTATAATCTTGCCATGTCACCTCACCAAGAATACGACCTGAATATTGGTCGAGGTGTGTGGTACGATCCTGCGTTGGATCGATGATGTCACCGCCCATGGTATTGGCTGTGACCGTGTAGACGCCCGTTTCTGAACGCGGGAAATTGACCTTGTATTGCGTAAAGCCAAGTGAGTACGCTTTTTCAGTAACGTCATCAATGTTGAAGTTGCTTGCTGACAACATATGTTGAGAGTGATCTTCACCCATCTTAGAATGGTCGTGAGGTTCCGTAGCCTCTTCCACATGATGAACGTGTTCTGTTGGCTTATCTTGAGACAAAGGCAATAGTGTTTGCTCCAAGTTCCAAGGTAGCTCTTCTTCTGAGCCATGGTTGAGGGAAGCATGCGTCTTATCTGACAATGGAATATCGTCCCACATTTGAGCAGGGAAAGTGCTCCATGCTTGAACAAGCTTACCGCCCCAAAAACCTGTCCATGCCAATCCAGACAGAATAAACAACAACAGAATAAGCGATAAAGTACCACCGATGTTCGCATGCAGATCACGCATTAAAATACGCGCTCCTGAACCAAATCGAAGCCTAAGAAAACCAGCGCGGCTCGCGTTGTCTATCGGTAGCCATAAGTAAATGCCACTGACGAGCAACAGAATAGACAAGCTTATTGCGACTTCAATTAGGTAATCACCCCAATCACCAATCAACAAAGTGCCGTGAATATCATTCGCCAGTTGGTACAGGCTGTCGCTACGCGGAATCTCTCCGACCACTTCGCCAGTGTATTGATTCACAGTGGCGAAAACGGAAGTGCCATCTTCAAGTGCTACCGAAAAGCGGTTAGCGAGATCAGGCGCTTTGCTCGGAACGAACTGGGTAACCGAACCTTGTGGGTATTGATTCTGCACTGCAGTTAACTGTTGTGACACTTTAATTGGGTCGCCCGATGCAACAATCTCGATCGCATCGTGATGAAAAGCTAACTCGATTTCATCATCAAACAGCATCACCAAGCCTGTAATGCTCAGCATTAACATAAACGGGATAACGAATAGCCCAGCATAGAAGTGCCAGCGCCATGTGAGGAAATAGAGGGTTTTATTGCGGTCTTTGCTTTTTATATTGGTTTTCGAACCGGTTGTTGCACTGCTTTTAGACTGCGAAATAGCTTGTGCTTTCGCAGGGGTTTGAGATTCATTTCTCAACATTATTATTTCCTTTGACACACGCAAACATACCTTCTGAAAAATCGGAAAGTAATCTGAGCATGTTTAACTTTACTTAATACTTTATTTTTAATTATTTTAGTGGGTTAGGTTTAAGCAATATCAAAGGGAGGGCCGCGCGGGGCTTGCCTCATATAGCGTTCGCTTAGAGCCAAAAAAGCGTAGCTGTCGGAGACAATAGAACTCAGTCGAGTTGTCAGTAGTGTAGTGGGAAGTTCGTCTTGGTGAAACGTGGAAAAATGGCTAAACGGACACGGCTTTCCTTTATGAGTATTAGGTTCGCCTTCTTCGATTTGAACCAATTCAAAGCCATTGACCGTACATAACGACGCCCACACTCCCGCACTATTACCATGAGCATTGATAACAGGCATTAATGTCACTAGCGCCCAGCTTAATGCTGTTGCAAGTAACATGGAGAAGTTGAACGAGGTTCGGCGCATTATTCCAAGTCTTTATAAATTTCCCTTATTATGAGGGACTTGGAATTTAGGTAAACGTAAAGATTAACAGCAAGTTAAAAAATTGAAGCTAACGCACACTCTTTTTCGTTAAATACTGGTTACAACACTTTGCATTAGGCTTTCAATAAAAGAGACAATAAAAAACGCCGCCTTACACCGTCCTCGAAAGAGGGGAATGTAAGGCAGCGTTTTAGAAATCGAATCTTGAGATTTGTTCTTTGTTACCTATCTAGCAAACGTTCATGATTAACGAATTAACCGAAGATCTTGCTCCAGATGCTTGGGTTACGCTTCTCATGGTACTCTTCACGAAGGCCGTCAATAGTACGAAGTTCTTGCTGCGCAGACGCTAAGTCACCTTGGTCTAGCTTCTGCTCAATGCTATCCAGTGATGCACTGATCTTTTTGAAGCCTTCCATGAAGTTGTCTTCTTTCTCGACTGGGTAAACACCCGTTTTCAGCTCTGCCACCAGCGTATCTAAACGAACGATAGGCTTTTGCATCTCTTCAATGCTTTGAGCTTCTGCCGCTTGTTTGAACGCAAGCTTCATTTCTTGCATGTTTTTCTTAAGGTCTACATTAGCAAATGCGTTGCCAGACAATACTGAAGCAGCGATTAAACCAGATAAAAGGATTGAGCGAGTTTTCATTGTTTCTCCAAGTGAAGCGGTGTCTTTGAAGTTAGAGCCATCATTACTGTGGCGCTTCGACTTTATTATTTTCGGCTAGTGTATACAAAAATCTGTCAGGCACAAAAATTGATTGTGTCGAAATGCAAACCCGCCGACATTCTCTTAAACAAGAGCTGAGTATTCTGGGATTTCATTACGACCGCGCAAAGCCAAAAAGGCTAGAAACTGCTTTGGCGAATGGGTAATCACTTTACTCGAATCGACACCCACTTCATCTAACAATGCTGCGACTAAGTCTAAGCCACCGACATCTAAACAGAAATGCGCATCGCTGCCTGTTGTAATAAATGCCCCCTTCGCTTTCGCTATTCTTGCAATCTCATAGCAGCGGTCAACACTGCCAACTCGGCTATTGCCTTTGAGTGTGGTGTTGTTGATCTCAATCGCCACGTTATGTTCAACCGCACATTGAATAACGGCTTCAAAATCGAAATCAAAATTAGGATTGCCTAAGTGACCAAGCGCATCAATTCGACCGCCCTTAATCACATTCACGAGAGCCTCTGTATGGGTAGCGACATCCGATGGGCGAAAAACGGGCTCGTGGAAGCTGGCAATCACCCAATCCAGATTCTTATCAACGCTCGGATGGATATCGATTTCGCCTTGAGTGTTCATGATGTTCGACTCAACACCACGGATGATGGCAACCTCTTCGATAAAACGAGGAAGTACACGTTGGTTACTGAAGAACCAATAGTGTGGCGCGCCCGGCATTGATTCTGAATGGTCAGTGGTACAAAACATGGCTAAACCGTTTTGCTTTGCCGACTTGGCGTTTTCGATCAATGTGCTGTAAGCATGACCACTTGCGTATGTGTGGGTGTGAGTATCTACTTTGAGTTCCATGAATCAATGCCCTCTTCGCTCGGTCAAAATACGTTTTTCAGAAAGTAACTCTGAATCTCTTTCAGGAAAAGAATACTTCAGAAAATGAATGCCTAATGGCAACAATTCGGCCAGTTTATCAGCTGAAAGTGACAATTAGCACCCAAACATAAAGGTTTATTACTGGTTCATTTACACGACACGGGAATACGTGGCTAACCAGAGCCAGCCAGCGCTTGGTCTTATCTAAGTCGAACCGCACACACTCGGTAATTGCGCCAATTTTTTGCAACCTACCCAAGTTCGTCAATACTTAAACCAGCCTACAAACTGGAGTGTTAGATGAGAAGAAGACGATATCCGCTGAGTATCCACATCACTAGCCTTTTCCTAATTTTGACAACACTTGTCGGTGCGGTATTGATTTCGATTAGTTATCGGCACTCCCAAGAGCTGCTGCTAGGCACAGTGCGCGAGATCAGTAATGAGCACCGCGACAAACTGGAATCAGTATTTAAACAAGCCATTGCCCCTGTTATCACAACCTTAAATGTGATGGCGGTGAGCCCGTTTGTTGCTCATCAAGCTTCCGCTGTCGAAAAAGACTCTTGGCTTGCTTCGGTCGATATCATCTTCAAGCAAAACACCAATTTGGTCGCTCTATTTTATGGTTCTGAAGATGGTGACTTCAGAATCTTTCGTCCATTAAGCACCAATAAACAGAGAGCCGAAAACAGCGCGCCCGCTAAAGCGACCATGATGGTCAGCAGCACCAATCTAGACGGTGAAAACTTTATTACCTATCTTGATGGCGCACATCAAGTGATCAGTACTCGACAAGCAGAGAGTAAGTTCAACCCCACAACTCGTCCTTGGTTTCGTAACGCAAAGCCTGATGGCTCAATACAACTCTCTGAGCCCTATCTATTCTATTTCCTGCAAACCAATGGCATTACACTCTCTAGGCGTTCTGCCGATGGCAAGCATGTGGTTGGTGCCGACTTTACGTTGAGTTCCCTCTCTTCTCAGATCAGTGAATTAGCTTATTCTCCGCAAACCCGACTCGCCTTGTTCGATCAACATTTTAATCTTCTCGGTCAGCATCAACTTGAGCTATCAGTACCCAAGCCTGACTCCCAATCTGATGACACAAGTAAAACTGAGCAAACGAACAACCAAACGACGGGGAATCTCTCTGGCAGTGAGCAAGACCAAAGCTTCTTTAATGTGCCCAAACGTGAACAGATGGAAGCATTGAAAGCGTCCGTTATTGCGCCGCTTATCTCTGATGAAGAGAAGTTTAACCTCAATCTAAAAAACGTTGAGTACAACTTAAACACTTGGGCACTAACGCTAACGCCGGTTCAACTGACTCAAAATGTCACCTTACACTTGGCAGAAGCGACGCCACACAATGAGCTGCTCGCTGATCTTATCTCGATGCGAGACAAGCAAGTTGCGGTCGCGATTGGGATGTTGTTCATCTGCTTCGCTATCGTATGGTTTGTTGCTAATCGACTGTCTCAGCCACTCAATACGCTGGTGCAACTCACCGACAACATCGCTCGATTTGACTTCAGGCGTACTCATTATCCCAAAAGCATGATTCAAGAAGTGGCTAACCTTGCCCACTCGATTGAGCTAATGGAACACACGCTTCATGATCTGATTACCCTACTTCGAGACACCGCCGGGAATCAGGAGTTTTCGATCTTAGCCAAGAACATTGCTCATCAAAGCTATTTAATCACCAAAGCAGAAACCATTGTCCTTTTCACTCAGTCCAAAGAGAAAGACGTGTTTGATACGGCAGCTAACCTTGCCATTCTCCCTTTTAAAGCCGACATCAATGACTTCATCAAACACACGCCTTGGTTGCTGTGTCAGCTTAAGTCTGGTGAGACGATCCATTTGAACCGAAAAGACAATGTTCTCAACTATTACCAAGATTCGATCTTCAATTCAGACCTGTACCTATTTCCACTATTAAACCGAGAGAAACTGTTGGTAGGGATTGTGGCAATTGGCTATGAGAGACCAATTACCAAGATGCAGGCAGACAAGCACGCCTTTTTAAGAGAGTTGCTCAGCTTTGCGGAAATAGCGAAAGACAACATCGACCAAATGCAGCAACAAAAAGACATGCTTAATGCCTTTATTGAGCTGATTGCATCGGCGATTGATACCAAGTCACCTTATACGGGCGGGCATTGCCAACGAGTGCCTGAGCTCACCAAATGGCTAACTCAAGCAACCATAGATGATGACCGCTATTACCCGCAATTCTCATTGGACAGTAAACAGTGGGAAGAGTTGATGCTCGCCGCTTGGCTTCATGACTGCGGCAAGGTGACCACGCCTGAATATGTGGTAGATAAGGCAACAAAACTGGAAACCATTTACGACCGAATCCACGAAGTGCGAATGCGTTTTGAGTTGTTGAAACAGCAAGCGGAAACCGATTACTGGAAAGCGATGGCGAACGGTGCACTACAAGAAGAACAACTCAAAATACTCGAACAAAGCCTGTCTGAACTGGATGAGGAGTTTGCCTTCGTTGCTGAGTGTAATCTTGGCGGCGAATCTATGACGGAAGAGCAGCTAGAACGCTTAGATCAAATAGCCAAACGCCAATGGAAACGTACACTGGATGATCAATTGGGTTTGTCTTGGTCTGAAAAAGAGAGATTTAACACCCAAAAAGAGTCGGTTGAGAAAGAGAGAACTGAGCCAACAAGTCAGGAAAAGGGTTTGCCTGTCATGGAGCCTCTGCTTGCAGACAAACCGGAGCATAAAATACCTTGGGACAATGGCTTTAACCCTGCCTATGTATGGCAAGAAGCGTTTGTACTTAAGCCCGGAGAAGTTAAATACAACCAAGGTGAACTGCACAATTTGAAAGTACGCCGTGGTACGCTAAACGATGAAGAACGTTTCATGATCAACGATCATATTATCCAAACCTTCACCATGCTCAACAAGTTGCCTTACCCGCCTTACCTTCAAAACATTCCGGATATCGCCAGCGGACACCACGAACGTATCGACGGTAAGGGATACCCAAGAGGCTTAAACGAAGACCAGTTACCTCTGCCGTCCAGAGCAATGGCAATTGCTGATGTCTTTGAAGCGCTCACCTCTAGTGATCGCCCTTATAAGAAAGGTAAACTCTTAAGCGAATCACTCAACATCATGACCGACATGGCCACCAGCGGTCATATCGATCCCAGGTTGTATCTGCTGTTTTTGGAAAACAAAATCTACGATAAATACGCTGAGCGATTCCTAGAAATGAACCAACGCTGCGAGATTGACCCGCACGAACACATCGACCGAGTAAAAGAATACATACGCTCATTGTTCTAAGTTTTAAATTAACCATTCAGAGGATAAGCCATAACTCAATGGTTAGCTTTTAGCTGCCGAGTCCAATACCGCAACGTCCACTACAGTCGCTACAGCCACTGTGGTGTGCGGTTTTTGTTTGGCTTTCGCCTTGCTGTGTCTTTTTGCCAGCAATGTATTGGTGATGCTCGCCACGACAATCAGGTTAATGCCAATCATCTGCTGTGTAGAAAACACATCATCAAAGAACAAGCCCTGCCAAAGCGCGCTAAACAGCATGTTAGTAAAAATCAGAGGTGCCAACTGGGAGCCACTGTCTGCAAGCTTATACGCCTTGGAACGGAAGATTTGGGTATTGATGGTAAACATTGCAAGACCAAGTGCTCCGAGAACAATCCAACGTAAGTCATCGAAAGACCACAACGCCGATAAGCTACCTGAGTTTTCAACTACATCAGGAACCGCAGACACTGAAGTAAACACAACCATAGGAATCACAATGATTGCCGCAACTAAAAAGGTCCACGCGTTAAGCTCTGCTGGTGTCAGGCTAGTTTTAGACGCTCGGTACAAACTCACTTGCGAGCCAGAATTAAATACCCCCGCGAGAAGTCCAAGCAGAAGCGCAGGTCTAAAGAACTCAGAACCCAACTCAAACTGCGACCAATCCCCCGCCATCATCACTACGCCAACAAAAGTGACAGCTAAACACACGATCGTCGTTGTATGAATCTTGGTTCTAAATATTAACTTTTCTAACAATGGAATAAACAGAGGACCCGTACTGAATAACACAACCCCTTCAACCAGCGTTAAGGTTTGCAGTGAAGTAAGGAAACACCACTGACACGCCACCATAAAGATCGCTCGCATCACCAAAGGTTTCCACATTTCTCGTGTCGGCTTGCTGATTTTGTAAAAAGTCAGAAAAAGAAATAAAAACAGACTGGGTAACAAAAAACGCACAAAACTGAGCAACGAAGTGGGCATCACTTCAGATAGATACTTGGCCATTAAGCCGCTTAAAGACAAACTGAACGTCGACAACAACATGAAAGTCGTCGCCTTGGTAATATCAGACATAATTATCACCTCCTATGACATCTATTTTAGAGGCGTGACGTAATGAAAAATAGCGAGTAATATTAACTATAACTGTAAGGAAAACTTACCAATGAAAAAACTCGTTCCGCTTAAATCCGTTTACGCTTTCATTGCTGTTGCTGAGACTGGCAGCATGACCGACGCCGCGCGGGTATTGTACGTCAGTCACTCTGCGGTAAGCCAAGCGATAAAGTCGTTAGAACAACTGGTCAACAAGCCTTTGTTTCAACGAGTCGGCCGTCGTGTTGTTCTTAATGCCGCAGGTAAGCGTTATTACCGCAAAGTTGCTCCCGCACTTGAGCAAGTGATAGAGGCGACCGAAGAGCTTGCCAGAACACCTAACGATCACCGTATCACTCTCAACATGGTGAACTCACTCGCGATGCACTGGTGGATCCCTCGAGTCCCCGAATTCCAAGCATTTGCTCCCTCACTTGATATCCGTATTTCGACATTAACCGGCCCTTTCGATATCGAACAAGAAGGTGTCGATATTGCCCTCGTACATGGCAAGCCAAACGAATGGGAACAATATTACAGCGAAAAGCTCGGCGACGATGATTTGGTTTTAGTCTGCAGCCCTGCTCTATTGAAAAACCAGACCGGATTAAACGTCCAACAACTCGTCAAGCAAAACCCGACCATTGGCGTTTTTAACCTCAGGCGACAACACGACTGGCAGGTGTGGTGTGATCATTACCAAATACCAATGCCGACGTTCCACAGTAACTTGACGTTCGATGTCTCTATTCAAGCAGTTCAAGCTGCGATTCGTTCATTAGGTGTGTTGGTAACACATCGCTTGTTTGTGAAAGATGACATCAGCCATGGGATGCTAGTGGAGCTGGGTGAACCCGTCGCGAACCCACACCAAGATTTCTATTTTGTTTGCCCAAAAAACAAATTAAAACAAGAAAGTGTGCTAAAACTGAGAACATGGTTGAGGCATGAATTCACACGCTCAGAGACAGCACTGAACGATGACATTCGAGAACAAGACCAAACTATCAATCAATAAGCAAGTAACAACTCAGCAAGCTTACAAGAGGCCATTATGATTATTACCACCACTCAATCTGTTGAAGGCAAACGCATTGTCGATTACAAAGGGGTTATCGCCGGAGAAGCCATTCTAGGGGTGAATGTTTTCAAAGATATGTTTTCAGGAATTCGTGATTTTGTGGGTGGACGTTCTGGCACCTACGAAAAGGAACTGGAGAAAGCACGCAACTACGCATTCAAAGAGTTGGAGCAAAAAGCGATTGAAGCGGGTGCCAACGCAGTGGTTGGAGTCGATATTGATTACGAAGTCTTGGGAACAGGTAATGGCATGCTGATGGTCTCTGCTAGCGGCACGGCAGTGGTGGTTGCTTAATCAGTGGCAAACCCATCGCTCAATAGCTCTATCCATCGAATAACGGATTCATTCGCTTAATCGTGTGATTCTCTAAAAATGCCCCTTAGCTAAATCGCTAACTAAGGGGGCGTTATTGTATTCGCTGCCAAACTAGGCTTGAATATCTCTAACTCGCACGATCTTCTGGCTCAGAAATCATGGCATCAAAAGAGGCAATTCGAGCCAAAAACTCTTTTCTATCTTTAGGCATAATTGAGCTTGCCATTGGTAAGTTCGCCTTCATTGCATCGACGGCGCGACCACGAACCAATACCTCAAAGTGCAAGTGCGGGCCAGTAATACGGCCAGTAGCACCCGATAGCGCAATTTTCTGACCTCGTTTAATTTGCTGACCTTTCTTAACTAAGAAGCGGCTCAAGTGAAGATAACGCGTCGTATATACGCTGTTGTGTTCAATCACCAAATATTTACCAGCATACGGGTGGTCACGAAGTGCCACCACACGACCATCACCAGTTGAGTAGATAGGTGAACCAACAGGTGTCGCAAAGTCGGTACCATTGTGCGGTGAGATTCGCCCAGTTACTGGGTGTCTTCGTGTCGGATTAAACGAAGAAGTGATTCTTCGGAATTTTCTGTCGACTGGGTATCTATCAAAGGCTTGCTCTAGACTATTTCCCTCTCTGTCATAAAAAAGACCATCTGGTGCTAGAAAAGCTGCGACTTCTCGGTTTCTTAATTGAATTGAGATACCTTGAATTTCTGTTTTGCCCGTTAAGTGATCATCCGTGTACTGCTCTTTGATCAATACATTGAAGCTATCACCAGCTCTCAGCTCTCGAGCGAAGTTGACTTTGTCTTTTAGTGTGCGGGTGATATTGGCTATCTGGTTAGTAGTTAACCCCGCTTTGTAGGCTGACGTTGAAAAGCTACCGTGAACACTACCCGCATAGAGTTTTTCTTTCCATTCGCCTGGGATCTCGTGGAATTTATAGGTGAAGCTACCATCATCGTTTCGAGTAAAGGCTGCTTGCTCAACCAAACTCTCGTGATAAATCAGCTCCACAAGCTGTTTTGAGTCACTATCCAAAAGCAACTCTAGATGGTCACCAGGTTTTATTGTGTCGAGTTTCAAAGACTCCAGATCAGCTTCCATCACCTTTTGAACGGTTCCATATGGCAGTTGCCATGACGAAAAGATGTTGCTTAGCGTATCGCCAACTTTCACAAAATAATGGACCTTAACCAAAGAGTTGGGAGTCGCTTGCGAGTCGATGACTTCCTTATCATTAGGTTGAGAACCTTGGTAAGGTGTTATTTTGATAGAGATTTCTGGTGCTGGTTTGGAGTGAAAAGAGAGCAAAGCAGCAAGGGAAAATGCGCTGATCGCAGTAACGATCAGACCAATACGGAGGAACTTCATAAAATACTTAGCGGTTATAACAAGGAACTTAGAAAGTGTTATAACATAACAATTAAATCAAAAAAATAAATGAAATGTAAGAAACCATAGCGCGATAGGTGTGAAAGTATGGTGAGCATGCAAAGCCCACCACCTTAGTTAACACGGATCTTTACCTCATATTACTCTTCACGAAGTACTTCGAAGCGTTCTAAGCCTCGCAGCATCTCAAAGTCCGGCTCTTCAGTTAGCAGCTCTCTCATGGACCCACTGGCTTCAATAGCGCGCTCTAAGTCATCGATCGCTTGACCTTCTGCCCCTAATCGAGCATAGGCGCAAGCACGTTGATACAAGGCATGAGCATTTTGGTCATCGACTTCTAATACACGGTTACAAAGACTCATTGCCCAGTGGTATTCCTGTATATCCATAGCAGCGTCAGCTTTGGCAGTAAGTGCTTCTAAATCTCCAGGACGAACCTTCAGTATTTCATCGTAGATTTC
This sequence comes from Vibrio sp. 10N.222.49.C12, assembly GCF_041475025.1. Lineage (NCBI taxonomy): Bacteria > Pseudomonadati > Pseudomonadota > Gammaproteobacteria > Vibrionales > Vibrionaceae > Vibrio > Vibrio sp. 10N.222.49.C12. Next base: position 59,836 of record NZ_JBFRVF010000031.1, read on the forward strand.
AATTTTTTGCTCTGCCGTTTGTGCGTTCTGTGCTCTCAACCATAGGTTATGAATCTCATTGATAATTTCAATTTCGCGGTTGTTGTCGGAAATGATTCTGGTCTTGCGCTTAAGATCCCGTTCAAGAACATTAAACTTCTTCTCATAGTCTTGAGCGATAGAATTAAGTCGCTTATCAGCCATGTCTTGAGTTGTGTGTTTAAGCTCTTTGATGGATTGCCAACCCACCAGCGCGATAAGAGAGGCCACACCAGCAATAATGTAGAAGAAATACGTTACGGTAACATTGGCGTAGTTCAGCGATTTATCCGCTACAGTCAATTCGCGATCCGTCATCTGAATAGTGAGACGTCTCTCAAGGTCTTGCTGTTCCATTCGAAGCTGCTTCAACTCATCCAAGATATAGCGTTCCATCAGCGGTCTATCCAAATACTCTTGTTCCGAGTACTTAACCTCTTCGCTTGCAAAACTCATCGTGCTGAACACCGAGATAACTGCAATCAATAAGATTCGAAGCATTATACATTCCTTATATGTTTATCTTTAGACTAACTGTATCTCGTAATAGGCATACAAGCTAGGAAGTCGACAAGTTTGCTATGTCCATATTGGAATTAACACTCTAAAACATCATTGATAATTATAAAACACCTGAAGCAACATCATTAATTTCTAAATTATAAAAATACCGCGTAATACTGTTCTATATAATTAATTCGCGATGCGAATATACCGAGAATTGATTCATTGCATCGAGATGAATCTTATATTAATAACGATCAGAACGAGGTTAATTTGAATAATCCACGATACGATTTAGTAAGCCGTGTACTGCACTGGGTAATGGCTTCTGTAATCATCTATGCAACAATCGCAGGGTATGTGATGCACTATGTCACCAATCATCCAGAGCTGTTTTCTTTTCTGTCAGTGCTCAACATGTCATTGGCGACCGTTGCGACACCATTGCTTGTGGTTCGTTATATCTGGAGCCACTTTCGCTCGTCGCCAAGCATGCCAACCTCTGTGCCTGAAGGGCAAAAATGCGTTGCCAAGCTTGCACACTCTTTGATGTATCTTGTGATGTTTATGGTTTTCAGCACCGGCTACTTAATGCTAAAAGAACCGTACTCTTTATTTTGGTTAGTGAGCGTAAATAATCTAATTACCGACTCTGCAATCAACGGCTTCTTTTTCTATTTCCATCGTGCCAGTTGTATTGCCCTAGCCTGTTTAATTGTGCTGCATATCAGTGCCGCACTTAAACATCACTTTGTCTCTAGGAACTATGTATTGAAGATGATGCTCTAGATTCAAAGAATTCAAGACAATTTGCACAAAATCGAGTAGGAGGAGG
>NZ_JBFRVF010000032.1:0-70330 GCF_041475025.1 Vibrio sp. 10N.222.49.C12
ATGGTGCGGTCGGAGAGACTTGAACTCTCACACCTCTCGGCGCCAGAACCTAAATCTGGTGCGTCTACCAATTCCGCCACGACCGCAGCAAATCTTTGTAGTCATACTGAATATTGGTGATTCAATACAACGTTGTCTTTTCTTTCTCGAAGAAAGAATGGTGGCTACTGCGGGATTTGAACCTGCGACCCCATCATTATGAGTGATGTGCTCTAACCAACTGAGCTAAGTAGCCATCTGAGAGCGAGACAATATAATATAATCTTGCTTTCAATGCCATTATCTTTTTAAAGATAATTACACTTTAAATTGTGGCTGGGCTACCTGGATTCGAACCAGGGAATGCCGGCATCAAAAGCCGGTGCCTTACCGCTTGGCGATAGCCCAACAATGATATCTTAAAGACATCTCAATATGGTGCGGTCGGAGAGACTTGAACTCTCACACCTCTCGGCGCCAGAACCTAAATCTGGTGCGTCTACCAATTCCGCCACGACCGCGTTATTTCCTAAAAACTCTTTGTTACTAAAGACAAACTTTAATATCAAATAGAGTGCTTAGGAAATGGTGGCTACTGCGGGATTTGAACCTGCGACCCCATCATTATGAGTGATGTGCTCTAACCAACTGAGCTAAGTAGCCATTTCCATATTGTTGCTCATTTCGAAACGTTGCCGCTTCGCTGTGAACGGGGCGCATTATGCGGAGTTGAGTGAAACCCGTCAACTTTTTTTTTGAATAAATCGCGAATAAACATCTGTTCGGTTTCTTTTTAGGCAAAGAGGCGTATTTGTCGACAAAAAACAGGTCTAAAAGGCGATATATATAGGAAGTTAACTTTCTGGTGAGGGACAATTTAGAAAGGGGAAAAACAAAAAGGCCAGTGAATTCACTGGCCTTTTTTCTAGATGTTTAATCAGAATTATACATTGAAGCGGAAGTGAACAACGTCACCATCTTTAACGATGTATTCTTTACCTTCAAGGCGCCATTTACCTGCGTCTTTCGCACCGCTCTCACCGTTAAATTCGATGAAGTGATCGAATCCAACAACTTCAGCACGGATGAAACCTTTCTCGAAGTCTGTATGGATCTTACCCGCTGCTTGTGGCGCAGTTGCACCTACAGGGATTGTCCAAGCACGAACTTCTTTAACACCAGCTGTGAAGTAAGTCTGAAGAGTCAGTAGTTCGTAACCAGAGCGGATCACTCGGTTAAGACCTGGTTCTTCGATACCCATATCCGCAAGGAACTCTTCGCGATCTTCGTCATCAAGCTCAGAAAGCTCTGATTCGATTGCTGCACAAACAGCAACAACAACGTTGTTTTCGTTTTCTGCGTATTCACGAACAGCGTCTAGGTATGGGTTATTTTCAAAACCATCTTCTGCAACGTTTGCGATGTACATTGTTGGCTTAAGCGTTAGGAAGTTTAGGTAGCCGATTGCTGCCGCTTCTTCTTTGCCAAGTTCAACAGTACGTGCCATACCACCTTCAGTTAGAACTGGAAGTAGCTTTTCTAGTACAGTGATTTCGAATTTAGCGTCTTTGTCGCCGCCTTTCGCTTTCTTCGCGTTACGTTGAATTGCACGCTCACAGCTGTCTAAGTCAGCCAGTGCAAGTTCTAGGTTGATCACTTCGATATCTTCAATTGGAGATACTTTGCCAGCAACGTGAACAATGTTTTCATTTTCAAAGCAGCGTACAACGTGACCGATAGCGTCAGTTTCACGGATGTTAGCTAGGAATTTGTTACCAAGACCTTCACCTTTAGATGCGCCAGCAACTAGGCCCGCGATATCTACGAATTCCATTGTCGTTGGAAGGATCTTCTGTGGATTAACAATTTTTGCTAATGCATCTAAGCGTAGATCTGGAACCGGAACGATACCTGTGTTTGGTTCGATCGTACAAAATGGAAAGTTTGCTGCTTCGATGCCTGCTTTAGTCAGTGCGTTAAACAGAGTTGACTTACCAACGTTTGGTAGACCAACGATGCCACATTTAAAACCCATGATATAAACCTTATTCTGCTTTGAACGTATGTAAGCGATTTTGTGCTTTTGGTAGGCCATCTTTTAATAAGATGTCTAGGCTGCGAACCGATTCGTCAACGACGGCCTCGATACACTCTTGCTCTTTTTGAGGAGCTTTGCCTAATACATAACCTGCAACTTTATCTTTGTGTCCTGGATGGCCGATGCCTAATCTAAGACGATAGAATTCTTTATTGTTACCCTGCTTGCTGATGATGTCTTTCAGACCATTATGTCCGCCATGACCACCACCTTTTTTAAACTTTCCAATACCAGGAGGCAGATCTAACTCATCGTGAGCGACCATGATCTCTTCTGGTTTAATTTGGTAGAACTTTGCTAAGGCTGCAACTGCTTTGCCTGACAAGTTCATAAAAGTCGTTGGGATCAGCAAACGAAGATCTTCACCGTGAACCATGATACGACCCGTTAGGCCAAAGAACTTTGGTTCGTTCTTTAGTGTCACGTTATGTACACGCGCTAATTCTTCAACTACCCAAGCGCCCGCGTTGTGGCGAGTTTTGGCGTATTCTGGACCTGGATTAGCCAGTCCAACGAGAAGTTTTATTTGTTGGCTCAAGGTATGGATCTCTCTTGGGATTTCAAAAAGCGCCGTATGATATCACAGTTTATGAAAAAGGTGCGAGCTAGCTGATAGCTGCGCGATTATTCCTGTTTGTGATAACTAGCAGTGCAATATTACTCAGACATAAAAAAAGCACTTCATTGACTGAAGTGCTTAATATCTTTCTCTCGCGTGTTTCTAAAACCAAGCTTTTGTAAAAAAAGCTATTGGGCTTTGATTAGTTGAACATCGCTGAGATTGATTCTTCGTTGCTGATACGACGAATCGCTTCAGCAAGCATGCGAGAAAGGCTAAGTGTTGTCACTTTACCCGTCGCAGCCATCTCTGGAGATAGAGAGATAGAATCCGTTACGATAACTTGGTCTAGAACAGAGTTCTTGATGTTGTTCGCAGCAGTACCAGAGAAAACAGCGTGAGTTGCGTAAGCGAATACACGCTTAGCACCGCGCTCTTTTAGCGCTTCAGCTGCTTTACATAGTGTGCCACCCGTATCGATCATGTCATCAACGATCACACAGTCACGGCCTTCAACATCACCGATTAGGTTCATTACTTCAGAAACGTTAGCACGTGGACGACGCTTATCAACGATAGCGATGTCAACATCACCTAGCGCTTTAGCAGTAGCACGAGCACGTACAACACCACCAAGGTCTGGAGAAACCACAACTGGGTTTTCTAAGCCACGGTTCGCCATGTCTTCTAGAAGAACTGGAGTGCCGAAGATGTTATCAACAGGTACATCGAAGAAGCCTTGGATTTGCTCTGCGTGTAGGTCGATAGTAAGAACGCGGTCAACGCCAACGTTAGAAAGGAAATCTGCAACAACTTTTGCAGTAATTGGCACACGAGCAGAACGTACACGACGATCTTGACGGGCATAACCGAAGTAAGGGATTACAGCAGTAATACGGCCAGCTGAAGCACGGCGCATTGCGTCAATCATTACCACCAATTCCATTAGGTTGTCATTGGTTGGTGCACAAGTTGATTGAATCAGGAATACATCGCTACCACGAACGTTTTCATTGATTTGAACAGCGACTTCGCCATCAGAAAAACGGTCTACAGTAGCATCGCCAAGAGAGATGTATAGACGATCAGCAATACGTTGGGCTAGTTCAGGTGTTGCGTTACCAGCAAATAGCTTCATATCAGGCACGGTGGAAACCTCGGGTTGCGTCCAGTTTTAAATAGATTGTGGGTGGGCTGAGTGGTATTCAGCTAAAGTTTCTTTTAAAGGAGAAATGTTTCGTCCTTTCGCTACAAAAGCGGAAACTGTGTCAGGCAGTTGTTCCAACACCAATTCGGCTTCTTTTTTGCTGCTAAATTCAGCAAAAACGCACGAACCAGTGCCAGTCAATCTCGACGGCGCGTATTGTAGCAGCCATGAAAGTTGCTTATCAACCTCTGGGTACAGCATTCGCACAATTTTTTCGCAATCGTTTACGTATTCTTGCTCTAGAAGCGTTGCTAGCGCTCGCTTTGGCGTATTTCGAGTTAATTCTGAATGTTTGAATATGTCTGCAGTTGCTATGCTCACTTGAGGTTTGGCGACTAGATACCATTTTTCATCCGGATTAGCTGGTGACAATTGTTCTCCAACCCCTTCCGCAAAGGCTGCATGGCCTCGAACGAACACAGGAACGTCAGCGCCAAGTTTCAATCCGATCTCTGCGAGCTGATCATCAGACAGGTTGAGTTGCCATAGATAGTTAAGTGCGACCAACACGGTTGCGGCATTTGAAGAGCCTCCACCAATGCCACCTCCCATCGGAAGTACTTTCTTAAGCTCAATATCGGCACCGAAAGAAGTCGATGTATATTGTTGAAGAGCGGTCGCGGCTTTCCAAATCAGGTTGTCTTCTGTTGCAACGCCTGGTATTTCCGGTGTGATTGTGATTGAGTTCGTTTCTTCATTAACGGCAACCGTTAGTTCATCGCCAAAATCAACAAACTGAAACAAAGTTTGAAGCTCGTGATAGCCGTTGTCACGTCGACCTGTGATGTAAAGAAATAGATTCAGTTTAGCCGGAGAAGGCCAATTCGTTGGCGTTGTTATCATTTTTTCAGTGTCCACTTCGAAACTACAATGTTGATTTTGTTATCGTCTTGCTTGAATGACAATCGAGTAGGGAGGGGGATGCTTTCTACATTAGTGTTGTCTTCAGCTGAGAGGTGTTTACTCTGCATCTCAGTATTTCGATAATTAGCGAAGTTCAGTGTCCATAGCTGGCTGCTGACTTGTTTGGTTAGAGACTCAAGCGTGTTAGTTGTATTTAACTGGTAGCTGTCAGCTTGGTCTGGAATGCCAAGGAACCATTGAGGCAGGTGATCAATAGGTATCTGCAAACCTGTCAGTTGCTCAACCAATACAGAGGCACTTGCGTGAGTAAATACTTGGTCGTCATAGGTCACCACTTTGGCCCCCGACGGATCTATAGTCAGGTTCAATGCGGTTTGACCGAGGAATGTCGTGAGCCTTAATTGACTGTGATTTGGTGAATGCTTCCAAATGAAGTTTAGGCTTTGGCGCTGCTCTGGAGAAATGTAGGCGAGCTTGCCCGAGGCTTGGTAGTTTTCTATCTGTAAAAGCCGATCTTGATGACTTTGCCATTCAACGCTGGTTGGTTGTTCTGGGATAGACGAGCAACCCACCATAGTTATGGCCATAAAAATAAGAGACGCGATTTTGAGAAGCTTGCTCATGTTTGCTCACAACTTGTTCAAATTTATCTAAAAAACGCTTCAACTATAGCATTGAATTCACGAACTCAGGAAAACAAATCCCGCTTGCTCTTTAAATAGAGCCATGCATCAAGTAAAATTCGCCCCTTGTTTCCATTCCCTGATCGAGAACTTCTGATACATGTCTTTGCTTGCCGTAGGTATCAATCACAATACAGCGTCGGTTGAATTGCGAGAAAAAGTCGCTTTTGGTCCAGATAAATTATCTGAGGCACTCAAGCAACTTAACGCAAATGCACACGTGAATGGAAGTGTCATACTTTCTACCTGTAATCGAACTGAAGTGTATTGCGACGTTAAAGGCGTGGCTAAAAACAAACTCATCGATTGGTTGTCGGTTTTCCATCAAGTTAGCCCAGAAGAGCTAAAGCCAAGCCTTTATATCCATGAAGAGCAGGCGGCGATTAAACACTTAATGCGCGTTGCTTGTGGTTTGGACTCTTTAGTCTTGGGTGAACCGCAGATCTTAGGTCAGGTGAAGCAAGCGTATACGGACTCGCGAGAGAACAAATCTGTTGATGCTTCAATGGAAAAACTGTTCCAGAAATCATTTTCTGTCGCCAAGCGTGTTCGAACTGAAACTGAAATTGGCGGAAGCGCGGTATCTGTTGCTTACGCAGCCTGTACGTTAGCTAAACACATCTTTGAGTCGATTGCCGATTCAACCGTGTTATTGGTTGGTGCGGGTGAGACGATTGAATTGGTGGCTAAACACCTTTCTGCGAATGGCTGCACTAAGATGATAGTGGCTAACCGAACTCGTGAGCGTGCTTTAGGGCTAGCTGAAGAGTTTGGTGCTGAAGTGATCAGCCTGAATGAGATTCCTGACCATTTGCATAGAGCGGATATCGTGATCAGCTCAACTGCAAGCCCGCTGCCTATTATTGGTAAGGGCATGGTAGAGACCGCACTTAAGACAAGAAAACATCAACCTATGTTGTTGGTTGATATTGCAGTTCCTCGTGATGTGGAATCTCAGGTCGGCGATCTGAATGATGCTTACCTATATTCCGTTGACGATTTGCAGTCGATCGTTGATGGCAATATTGAACAACGAAAAGTAGAAGCGATTCAAGCTGAAGCAATAGTTAGTGAAGAAAGCGCCGCGTTCATGAGTTGGATGCGTTCACTGCAAGCGGTAGACAGTATTCGAGATTACCGTAAATCGGCTAACGAAATCCGCGAAGAATTATTAAGTAAAAGTTTACAATCGCTTGCCGCTGGCGGTGACCCTGAAAAAGTTTTACTCGAGCTCAGCAATAAGCTCACAAACAAATTGATCCATGCTCCAACGCGCGCACTTCAAAGTGCAGCTGAGCAAGGAGAACCTGCAAAATTAATGGTCATTAGACAGAGTTTGGGCTTAGAAAACCCTCAATAATATTAGACCTCCAACAAGATAAGACATTATGAAAGCCTCGATTCTAGTAAAGCTTGAAACACTTGTTGAACGCTATGAAGAAGTTCAACACCTACTTGGTGATCCAGATGTAATCGGGAATCAAGACAAATTCCGTGCACTTTCGAAAGAATACTCTCAACTTGAAGAAGTGACAGCTTGCTTCCAGTCATACCAGCAAGCGAAAGAAGATCTAGAAGCTGCTGAAGAGATGGCAAACGAAGACGACGCAGAAATGCGTGAAATGGCTCAAGATGAAATCAAAGATGCGAAAGCAGCAATTGAGCGTCTGACTGATGAGCTACAGATTCTTCTTATTCCAAAAGATCCAAACGATGAGCGTAACTGTTTCCTAGAAATCCGCGCAGGTGCGGGTGGTGATGAAGCAGGTATCTTCGCGGGCAACCTGTTCCGTATGTACTCTAAGTTTGCTGAGAAGAAAGGTTGGCGCGTTGAAATTATGAGCAGCAATGCTTCTGAACAAGGCGGCTACAAAGAGATGATCGCTAAGGTTAGTGGCGACGCTGTTTACGGCACCATGAAGTTTGAGTCAGGCGGTCACCGTGTACAACGTGTGCCTGAAACTGAATCTCAAGGCCGTGTTCACACGTCAGCATGTACAGTTGCCGTTATGCCTGAGATCCCAGAAGCGGATCTTCCAGAAATTAAAGCGGGTGACCTTAAAATTGATACTTTCCGTGCATCAGGCGCGGGTGGTCAGCACGTTAACACCACGGATTCAGCAATCCGTATTACTCACTTACCAACGGGTACAGTAGTAGAGTGTCAGGACGAGCGTTCTCAGCATAAAAACAAAGCGAAAGCGATGGCTGTTCTTGCTGCTCGTATTGTTCAAGCAGAAGAAGAGCGCCGCGCGGCAGCGGTTTCTGATACACGTCGTAACCTACTAGGTTCGGGTGACCGTAGTGACCGTATTCGTACGTACAACTACCCACAAGGCCGTGTTTCGGATCACCGTATCAACCTTACAATTTACCGTCTTAACGAAGTACTTGAAGGTGACATGCAAAGCTTGCTTGATCCTGTACTTCAAGAGCACCAAGCCGATCAGCTTGCTGCACTTGCAGAGAACAACTAACCAGTATGCAGTCAGCATATACGGTTGAAAGTGCTTTAAAAGCAGCAATCGTAAAGCTTCAAGAGGGTGATAACACATCACCCTCTATTGATGCCGCGGTACTGCTTTGTCACGCCTTAGATAAACCAAGATCTTACCTACTGACTTGGCCTGAGAAGCATCTCACCACTGAGCAAGAGTCTGAATTCAATGCCCTTCTAAAACGTCGCTTAACCGGTGAGCCTGTGGCTTACATTATCGGTGAGCGTGAGTTTTGGTCACTGCCGTTAAAAGTTTCCCCTTCTACATTAATCCCACGCCCAGATACCGAGCGTTTGGTTGAAGTAGCGTTGGATAAAACCTTTGGCAAGCAAGGCGCGATTCTCGATTTAGGGACAGGTACAGGTGCTATCGCGTTAGCATTGGCGTCTGAGATGCCGAATCGACAGGTGACGGGTATTGATCTTCGCCCTGAAGCGCAGCAGCTTGCGACAGAGAATGCACAGCGTCTCAACATCACCAATGCGACTTTTTTGCATGGTAGTTGGTTTGAGCCTTTGAGCTCTGAAGGCGTTGTGAAATTCTCTCTGATTGTTTCTAACCCGCCATACATTGAGAAGAATGATCCTCATTTGTCTCAAGGCGATGTGCGTTTTGAGCCGATCACAGCACTGGTTGCTGAAGAGAAAGGGCTTGCAGATATTCGATACATTTCTGAAAACGCACGTGGCTTTTTGGAAAATGAAGGTTGGTTAGCATTTGAACACGGCTATGACCAAGGTTTGGCAGTTCGTGAGATTATGCAGGCGCTCGGTTATCTCGATGTTGTCACAGAGAAAGATTACGGTGGTAATGACCGAGTGACATTGGGTCGTTACTGTTCATAGTTAGTGATTGTTAATCGTCTTGTGAGCAATGGATGATGAACTTGCTAAATTGATACCTTTAACTCGACAATACATTTAACCCGATAATGCATTTAACGCAGAAATACAGAGATTTTATGCAGAACTACAGAGCATTAACGGGTATTGTGAGGCTCGTGTTAACGAAAGCACATATAAAAATATAAAGGAATACCATGTACGAAGGTCTAAAACATTTTCACCTATTAACGATTGCTATAAGTGCGCTACTTCTCTCGATTCGTTTCGCTCTTATGATGGCTAACTCACCTAAGCTTAAGCATCCTTTCTTGCAGCGTTTCCCTCATATCAATGACTCGTTGCTATTGCTATCGGGTATTGGTTTGATTTTCATCACTGGCTTTATTCCATTTACACCAGCAGCACCATGGTTAACCGAAAAACTAACTTGTGTTATGGCTTACATCGCATTAGGTTTCTTTGCGCTTAAGCTAGGTAAAAACAAGCTACTGAGAGTATTCTCTTTCTTTGGTGCGCTAGGCTGGTTAGCGATGGCAGGCAAAATCGCAATGACCAAGACACCAACATTTTTCGGTTAATTATCTCCTTATTTCGGTTAACTATCTATGTACGAATTTTTTGATGAAGACTTTGACCAGCTAGAATTAGCTGAAGGTGCATTGATCTTAAATAAAGCGATTAACCCAGAAACTCAAGACAGTTGGGCAGAGCAAGAGCTGGCGAGATTGTTAAAAGACGCCGAGTTTGCTTTGGTTAATGAAACCGATGAACAGCAGAAGTTTGAATTTTTTATTCGACTATTCTTTTATGAATGGGGCTTTGCTGGCGATAAAGATGCGTATTTCTCTTCGGAAAACGCGTTCATCGATAAAGTGCTTGAGAGAAAGAAAGGCATTCCAGTGAGTCTGGGGGCGATCTTTCTTTTTCTAGGTCGCAAGCTAGGCTTTCCTGTAGAGGGCGTCTCTTTTCCGACTCAATTCTTACTTAAAGTAAGTTGGTACGGGCAAGCTGCGGCCTACATTAACCCTTATAACGGTGAGTACGTTGGCGAACAAACGCTGCGAGCATGGCTAATTGGCCATGATGGCCCATTAGCTAAGGTGAAACCTGAGCACCTAGAAGTCGCCGACCACCCAACGATTATTGGTAAGTGGTTAGCCCTGCTCAAGAGTGCACTGCTGCGAGAAGAGCGTTATACACTTGCATTGAAGTGTACCGATCTTGCGTTAACGTTTGTGCCGGATGATCCGTATGAAATCCGTGACCGCGGTTTTATCTATCAGCAGCTAGACTGTCACCAAGTAGCCGCAACCGATTATCAATACTTTATCGACCAATGCCCAGATGACCCGGCATCTGAGTTACTGAAATCTCAAGTGAACGTCATGAACGAAAAGACAGTGGTCGTTCACTAATTAATAATTATTTAGAGAGAATATGATGGAACAAAAAACAGTTCACATTGGCGATATGCCAATTGCTAACGACAAGCCATTTACGCTATTTGCAGGCATGAACGTTCTTGAATCTCGTGATCTTGCTATGCAGATCTGTGAGCACTATGTAAAAGTAACCGAGAAGCTGGGCATCCCTTACGTATTTAAGGCGTCTTTTGATAAAGCGAACCGCAGCTCAGTTCATTCATACCGTGGTCCAGGAATGGAAGAAGGTCTCAAAATCTTCCAAGAGCTGAAAGATACTTTCGGCGTGAAGATCATTACTGATATCCACACAGAAGCTCAAGCTCAGCCAGTTGCGGATGTGGTTGATGTAATCCAACTACCTGCATTCCTAGCTCGTCAAACTGATCTTGTTGAAGCAATGGCTAAGACTGGCGCAGTAATCAACGTGAAGAAGCCTCAGTTCATGAGCCCGAATCAAGTTGGCAACATCGTTGATAAGTTCGCTGAGTGCGGTAATGACAACATCATCCTTTGTGAGCGTGGCGCTTGCATGGGTTACGATAACCTTGTTGTGGATATGCTTGGCTTTGGCGTAATGAAGAAGTCTTCAAACGGTAGCCCAATCATCTTCGACGTGACGCACTCTCTACAAATGCGTGACCCATCAGGTGCTGCATCTGGCGGTCGTCGTGAGCAAACGGTTGAACTTGCTAAAGCGGGTCTTGCTACGGGTATTGCGGGTCTGTTCATTGAAGCTCACCCAAACCCAGACCAAGCTCGTTGTGATGGCCCATCTGCGCTACCTCTAGACAAACTAGAGCCGTTCTTGAAGCAGATGAAAGCACTTGATGACCTTATCAAAGGCTTTGAGCATATTGATATTAAATAATTGAGATGGATGTGAAGTAACGGAAACGTTATTTAACAAAGTTGATCTAAGAAAGCCCAGTTCTCTGAATTGGGTTTTTTTTTATCTCGTAAAATCAGCCGAACATAAACCGTTCATTTAAAGAGTTGTTAACGTGGCGGGTTATTACCTAAGAAACTCTTATATGAGTGTGAGGTCAGTCCTGTTTGCAGTAAATTACTGATATTCATCACACTTTGTAAGTAAACGATTGCTTGTGATGCAGGGGAAGTTTGAGTGTAATCTCATAATTTTGTTACACTTAACTGTTGACCTATGCGTGACCAATTCGACATAAATATGAAATCGTCGTGTTACATCTAGAATGTTAATTTAAGATTAGTCATGTTGAAGTCTTATTGTTCGAACTCCAGGAAAGGGGTCGCAATAGATTATAAAAAGCAGTGGATTCCCTAAAAAGTTCAAAGGTATGACAATGAAGCAACGCCTTATTCTAAAGACAGCACTAAGTGCTGCAATTCTAGCTACTCTAGCTGGGTGTGCGTCTCAATCAGCTCATGATTGGAACCAAGACGAAACTTACAAGCTAACGATTCTTCACACAAACGATAACCATGGTCGTTTCTGGCAGAATAAATATGGCGAATACGGCATGTCTGCACGTAAAACGCTAGTTGACCAACTTCGTTCAGAAGTTGAAGCAGAAGGCGGTAGCGTGTTGCTTCTATCTGGCGGTGACATCAACACGGGTGTTCCAGAGTCAGACCTTCAGGACGCAGAACCTGATTTTAAAGGTATGAACAAAATTGGTTACGATGCCATGGCATTGGGTAACCACGAGTTTGATAACTCTTTAGACGTATTACAAAAGCAGATCGACTGGGCTAACTTCCCAATGCTATCTGCAAACATCTACGATAAAGCGACAGGTGGACGTAAGTTCCAAGCTTACGAGATGTTCGAAAAGCAAGGCATCAAGATTGCGGTTATTGGTTTAACAACTGAAGATACCCAAAAGATTGGTAACCCTGAATTTATCGCAGGCATCGACTTCCGTGATCCTAAAGAAGAAGCGAAGAAGCTAATCGCTGAACTTAAAGAAACAGAAAAACCGGATCTAATCTTTGCTGTGACTCATATGGGTCACTACGAAAATGGCCAACGTGGTGTTAATGCTCCGGGTGATGTCGCACTTGCTCGTTACCTAAACGAAGGCGATCTAGACATGATCGTTGGTGGTCACTCTCAAGAGCCTGTATGTATGGAAGGCCCTAACGTTGCGAAGAAAAACTTCAAGCCGGGTGATGAGTGTAAGCCTGACGTACAGAATGGTACTTACATCGTTCAAGCTCATGAGTGGGGCAAGTACGTAGGTCGTGCTGATTACGAATTCCGTAACGGCGAACTAGAAATGGTGAGCTACGACCTGATTCCAGTTAACCTTAAGAAGAAAGTTAAGATTGACGGTAAGAAGCAACGTGTTCTTATTCAAGATGAAATCGCACAAGACCCAGAGCTACTTGAATTCCTACGTCCTTTCCAAGAGCAAGGTCAGGCACAGCTAGAAGTTCAAATCGCTGAGACAAATGGCAAGCTTGAAGGCGATCGTAACGTCGTTCGTTTCCAACAGACCAACCTAGGTCGTTTGATTGCGACTTCTCACATGGAGCGTGCAAAAGCAGACTTCGCTGTGATGAACTCTGGTGGCGTTCGTGACTCAATTGAAGCCGGTAATGTTACTTACAAAGATGTACTGAAGGTACAGCCTTTTGCAAACATCCTGACTTACACAGACATGACGGGTAAAGAAGTTCTAGATTACCTAAATGTAGTAGCGACTAAACCAATCGATTCTGGTGCTTACGCTCAGTTTGCTGGTATCTCTATGACAGTAGCGAACGGTGAAGTATCGAATGTATTCATCGGTGGCAAACAGCTTCGTCTAGACGAAACTTACCGTTTCACAGTACCAAGCTTTAACGCTGCTGGTGGTGACGGTTACCCTAAACTGTCTGATCACCCAGGTTACGTAAATACTGGTTTTGTTGATGCTGAAGTACTGAAAGAGTACCTAGAAGCAAACAGCCCGGTTGACGTGAACAAGTACGCGCCTTCAGGCCAAATGGTTTACAAGTAATTGTATCAATAGGTGCTAAATTAGATTGACTCTAGCACCATGATAAATTTAACTAAAGCGACGCCTCGGCGTCGCTTTTTGTTTATCTATCGTTTGGATTTGTTATGACCCCAGCAATCAATCTCGCCAAGAAAAAGAAAATCGCTCATAGCGTGCATCAGTACCATCATGATGCCAATAATACGAACTATGGTTTAGAAGCCGTTGAAGCGCTTGGTCAAGATCCCAAACGTGTATTCAAAACGCTGTTGTTCTGCTTGAATGGTGTGGCGAAAGATTTGGCAGTCGCCGTTATTCCTGTCGACCAGAAGCTAAACCTAAAGCTGGCAGCAAAAGCGGCGAAAGGCAAAAAAGCAGAGATGGCTGATCCAGATATTGCTCAGAAAACCACGGGTTATGTCGTGGGGGGAATTAGTCCGCTTGGTCAGAAGAAAGCACTGCCTACCTTCGTTCATTCCAGTGCGACAGATTTTGAAACGATATGTGTGAGTGCAGGTAAGCGTGGGCTAGAGATTGAATTAGACCCAAAAGACTTAACACTTCTGACTCGCGGCCAGTTTGCTGATTTATGTTTATAGATTGTCGTCGTCATGATGATAAAACTATCGAATGACCAACAAAAACGCCCGCTAGACTAATCTAGCGGGCGTTTTTATATCGAGTGTCTCGTCTTACTGATTCAGACTACTTCTTCAGACCTAAAGTACCACCAACACGCTTTGGTGCAGGTTTGTTCGGTCTGTTTGAATCTTGGCTGCGGTTTGCCGGCTTACCGCTTCTACGATCTGTGCGATTGCGATCCGAACGGTTTCTATCTGAATTAGAACGCTCTGAACGAGAGTTCGATTTCCAGTTCTCGGTATTACCACCGCTTTCACCATTTGATGAATTGCGGCCACGCTTTGAATTAGGTGCATGACGGAATTCATCCGCATTGTTACCGCGGTAGGTGCGTGTACGGTTCTCGTTTTGATTACGGCGCGCTGTTGAAGCTTGGTTCTCTTCACGGCTATCAAAAAGTTTCGCGTCAGTCGCTTTGCGAATGCGTTGACCTTTCGCGTTCATTTTTGACGCATCTTCCGTACTTACTGAGCCTTCACACATCGCTAAAATTTCAGTGATCTCTTCGTCGCTCAGGTAGCGCCATTTGCCGTTAGGAATACCGTCTAGTGAGATATTCATAATACGAACACGACGCAGTTTAAATACTTCATAACCGAGCGCTTCACACATACGGCGAATTTGGCGGTTAAGGCCTTGTGTTAGCGTAATTCGGAATGAGAACTTAGTCTCTTTCTCAACCTTACATGGCAAGGTGACTGTATCGAGAATGTGAACGCCAGCGCTCATTTGCTTCAAGAATTCCGTCGTAATCGGCTTATCTACACGCACCACGTATTCTTTCTCGTGGTTGTTACCTGCACGTAGGATCTTGTTTACGATGTCGCCATCGTTGGTCAAGAAGATAAGACCATCAGAAGGCTTATCTAGACGACCAATCGGGAAAATACGTTTGTGGTGGCCGATAAAGTCGACGATGTTGCCAGGAATATCACGCTCAGTCGTACAGGTGATACCTGTTGGTTTATTAAGAGCAATGTAAATCGGCTTCTCTTTTGAGCGAACAGGCTTATTGTCGATCTCAACATCATCACCTGGCAAGACTTTAGTACCCATTTCAGGGATCTTACCGTTAATAGTAACTCGGCCTGCATCAATCAGTTTATCGGCTTCGCGGCGTGAGCAAAAACCAGTTTCACTGATGTATTTATTAAGGCGTTTAGCTTGGGATTCTTGTGACATGATATTCTCTTAGCGTTTCACAACGGAAATATAGATAAACAAAAAGCAACCTTTGGATAGTTGCTTTGAGTTGAAATTCGTTAACTGAGGTAATTTTAGCACTTGGTGTGAGTCTAGGCACGAAATATCGATCTTGATGCAAAATCGTTACTAGTCCATTTATCTATCTCAACCTATTAACTGGTGCGTTTTTGATGGCGCTCTCTGTTCTCTAGCTTTTTCTCATTACTCTTTCTGAGCATTACGTAGACTGCGCCCGTACCACCATGAAATTGCTGAGCAGAATGAACACATTGAACGTCGTTGATTTGTGTTAGCCAATTTGCCACGTAGCTTTTCATCATTGCAGGTGGATTCGAACGCTCACCCTTACCATGAACAATAATGACGGTACGAACATCCATTCTTAAACACTGACGCAAAAATGAAAGCACTTCGTTACGTGCGTCTTTCAGTGTTTTCCTATGAAGGTCGAGCTTGGCTTGAATAGGGTATTTTCCTAGGCGCAGCTTTTTGTATACGCCTTCTTGTACACCGTCTTTTTTATAAGCAACAACATCGTCTGGCTTGATCATTGGCGAATAGTCTAATGATAAGTAGTCTTTCTCGTCGTCAGACAGCCACATAGCGGCTTCACGCTTAGCAAGGTGAGATTCGGTGACTCGGTGTACTTTCTGGTGTTCAGCGGTGTCATGGTCGATACGTTTAACATCGCCCATCATTTCTTGGAATAGATCTAAGTCATCATCATGAGACATAGTGTGTATCTCAAGTTGGAGAAGGATAGGGTAAGTATACCTAAGTTGAGGTTAGGTTTAAAAATGAAAAAACCGGAGAAGACAATAAGTCTGCTCCGGTGCAAAGCGTTTTGACATTTAGTTATAAAATAAAGTAATACTTATAAAGTAAAACAATGCTTAAAAGTAAATGATTTAGGCAGAGCGATTCTAGTGAGGAGATTTTTCAGTCATAACTTTGTATATGAAGAAGCCTCCATAAAACATCATGAGACCCAGAGCCCCGAAGATTACTATCATTGAAGATAGTCCCACCGCATTACCAAATAGGAGATCTAGCCAAAAGTCCATGTGTATACCTCAAAGTTATATGACATGGCTTAGTGTATTAACAAGCATTATCAATTCACTGATCTGGATCAATCCTGTTTCATAAGTTAAATACTTGTTGGTAACTGTGTGTTTTTCGTCACATCATGCTCGTTGTTGTATGTCTTTTGTTCGAACGATTCAAAATCGCAATAAATATGAGAAAAAGCCCTTGCGGATAAATTCAGAACCCGTATTATACGCTCCATCGACAGGCAATGAGCCAGTTAGATATCTCGGTGAATAGCGCAGCTTGGTAGCGCATCTGGTTTGGGACCAGAGGGTCGGGGGTTCGAATCCCTCTTCACCGACCACATTTAGAAAGCCTGCTCATTGAGCAGGCTTTCGTCGTTTCAGGGGAAGGGAAATGGGATTTGAACCTAGGTGGGGTTCGCCTGATGTTCAAAATAGCTCTTCACCGACCACATAAAAGAAAGCCGTAGCACTCTTTGTAGTAGAAGGTGCTACGGCTTTTTTGCTTTCCGGTATGTACGTCATTCCCTAGAGCGAGTCGGGAATCTCTTGTTGTTCTAAATGCCCTTTATAGAGACAAGGGTTGACCCAATAGCCAGTAGCCCCAAACCTGTTTACTTGACATCACAGGTGATGTTTTTGATTGGAGTCTCTGAAGTAACAAAGCAAACATTCGCTTCAGCTGGTTTATTAGGGCCTATTCGAATGTAACCTGCCTTTACTTCATCTTCATCAAACGTCACCGAGTGAGAACTTCCCGTTTGGTTGTCGTAAAAGTTTGCTTCAAAATTGTTGTTCATTTGGCTTGCGATACGGTTTCGTGTTGTAGATGTTGTGAACGTAATATTGGCGCAGCGCATCGGTGGTTTCTCTGTAATCAAAAACTGTCCGCTTTCTTTATCTAATACACCGCCTTTGGTATCCGGTTGTATGTCTATCGCCTGAAACTGTTCGATGGTGCATGTTTCTTTGGCTGAGGCTATTGAGGGCATCAGCATCGTGAGGGCTAAAGGGAAAGCAAAAAGTACTGGTTTCATTAGAACAACGCCATAGGTAAAAAGAGCGAAAGATAATAGCACTGCAATGGTGCTATTAAATGTAAATATTATGTTATTAAGGAAATGCTTTTATAACGAAAACAAAATGAGGTTGAGCATCGTTAGCTTTTTTAGCTAGTCTCAAATTGACATTGGGCTGATTGGCTTTGTGATTGCTGAATGACACTGAAGCCTTTCTTTTCTAATAACTGTATAAGGTTACCTTCTCCAATTAGGTGCAAGGTACCAACTACTATCATGTAGTTCCCTTTAGTCTTAAGCTTCCAATCATTGGAGGATAGTTTGTTTGCCCAGTCTATGTTGCGATCGGTTAAGAATGCTTTCTCAAGTTCAGGCGACATCTCTGACAGTTCTGAGAAGGCTTCCAGCTTCGCTAAATCACCCGCTTTCCAGCTTTCAATCAGGCAATGAACCACGCGATCAGTTTGGTCAAATTCTTCAAGGCTACTGACTAACCACTCTTTACCGTCGTTCTTTTGTTTTGTCATCAGGTCTATTTGGAATTGCAGAGGCTCCAAACTGATAACCGGAACATCTTGGGTAGTCGCTTTGTTCGCTAGCGTCGCATCAACGCCGCTGGCGGAGCCATAACCAAGGTTTTTTAACTGCTGCATTTGTATGGAGAGAGAAGTTGCCCAAGGCGGTGAGCGAAGCAGTTGTTGCGTCGGCATGCCCAATGATTTTGATATGTCGGTTAATAATTGCAGCTGTTCTGTATTGAGTACATCGGCAGTCGTGAGTTTGTTGCGGGGATATACAACGCCATCAGACTTTCTGATATCCGTTTCGATAACTAACCCATCACTGTTTTTTAGCGCATCGGTGATCGCTGAAGGAAGTGGGTACATACTCTCGTCCCCAACGTGCACGGAACCTAAGATAGTGAGTGTCAGATCATCCTTTTGTGCTTGCCAATAAAGGGGCTCGGCGACCGCTTGCCTAGCTGAAAAAGCGAGAACGAATAAAACCATGTACCAGAGTGGACGCAAAGGGAGCTCCTTAAGGAAGTATTAAACTCGTTAAAATCGATTTTGACGGTGTTTTTTAACGGTTTTTTTTGAGAACAATGTCACGTTGTTTGTACGAAAAGTATAATAATACGCTGAAACTCTAAATCCTTTCTGACTACCAATGACACGATTTTATGAAATCGGTAAAAAAGATTGTGATTCATTTCTCAAATTTTACGTCAAAATTAAAATGACGGAAGTGCCGTTGCTTGTAACTTGATGATTTTATTTAAATTAAATTTATCAATATTTTTTAGATTTGAAGCCGATCACTTTATTAGCTCGATTTAATTCACGGTAAAAAATAAGCCCATATAGTTTATCTAACTTTCGAAGCGCTCCATTTTGCTTCTTACTCAATTTTTAATTTATGGGTGAATACGATGTTGAAGAGAAACTTACTATCTGTAGCGGTATTGGCTGGCCTAACAGGTTGTGCAGTAACGCAAGCACCAGAACAAAAAGTAGTGAATGCACTGGCTGATAATCTTGATGTTCAGTACGAAATTCTAACTAATCATGGTGCGAATGAAGGCTTGGCTTGTCAGGACCTAGGTGCTGAATGGGCGTCATGTAATAAAGTGAACATGACGCTAACCAATGACGGTGAAGCGATTGACTCTAAAGATTGGAGCATCTACTTCCACAGTATTCGTCTTATTTTAGATGTTGATAATGAGCAATTTAAGATCACTCGCGTTACTGGTGACCTTCACAAGCTAGAACCTACTGAAAAATTTGACGGCTTTGCGGCTGGTGAAGAAGTGGTTCTTCCGTTAACGAGTGAATACTGGCAACTGTTTGAAACTGACTTTATGCCAGGTGCATTCGTGACGGCGCCAAACGCAGAACCTAAGATGATTGCATCATTGAATACAGAAGATGTTGCATCGTTCGTAACTGGTCTAGAGGGTAATAACCTTAAGCGTACGCCTGATGATAATAACGTAATGGCGACAGCGGTGACGCGTTTTGAAAAGAATGCTGATCTAGCAACGCAAGACGTATCAACTACTTTACTACCAACGCCAATGTCGGTAGAAGCCGGTGAAGGTTCAGTTAGCATTGCTGGTGGTATTGCCCTACCTAAAGACGCATTCGACGCTGAGCAATTCGCAGCAATTGAAGAACGTGCAGATGTGGTAAACGTAGATGTGAGTGGCGACCTACCTGTGAGTGTCGCTGTTGTTCCTACTCAGTTTACGGGTGATTTAGCGAAATCTGGCGCTTATGAACTAAGCATCTCGGAAGAGGGGATTGCAATTAAAGCGTTTGATAAAACGGGTGCTTTCTACGCAGTTCAGTCTATTTTTGGCCTAATAGATAGTCAGAACGCTGAATCATTACCACAACTGTCAATTAAAGATGCGCCGCGCTTTGATTATCGTGGTGTGATGGTGGACGTTGCTCGAAACTTCCACTCAAAAGATGCCATCCTAGCAACGCTAGATCAAATGGCGGCATACAAGATGAATAAACTGCACCTTCACCTAACGGATGATGAAGGTTGGCGTTTAGAAATTCCAGGTTTACCAGAGCTAACGGATGTAGGGTCTAATCGTTGTTTTGATTTGGATGAACAAAGCTGCTTACTGCCTCAGCTAGGTTCTGGTCCAACAACAGACAACTTTGGCTCTGGTTTCTTTAGTAAAGCGGATTACGTCGAGATCCTAAGCTACGCTAAAGCGCGCAGCATCGAAGTTATCCCTGAAATTGATATGCCAGCACACGCTCGTTCAGCTGTGGTATCAATGGAAGCACGTTACACTCGCCTAATGGCGGAAGGTAAAGAAGCGGAAGCGAACGAATACCGTCTGATGGATCCACAAGATACATCGAACGTGACGACCGTTCAGTTCTACGATAAGCAAAGCTTCATTAACCCATGTATGGAATCGTCGACTCACTTTGTTGATAAAGTGATCTCTGAAGTGGCAGCAATGCACCAAGAAGCGGGTGTTCCGCTAACGACTTGGCACTTTGGTGGCGATGAAGCGAAAAACATTAAGTTAGGCGCAGGCTTACAAGATATTAATGCAGAAGATAAAGTGGCTTGGAAAGGCAACATCGATTTGTCTAAGCAAGATAAGCCGTTCCAACAATCACCACAATGTCAGTCATTGATCGCTGATGGTACTGTAAGCGATTTCGGTCATCTACCAAGCCACTTCGCAGAACAGGTTTCTAAGATTGTTGCTGAGAAGGGTATTCCCCACTTCCAAGCATGGCAAGATGGTCTGAAATACAGCGAAGGCGAGGAAGCATTTGCGACCGAAAGTACACGCGTGAACTTCTGGGACGTTCTTTACTGGGGCGGAACTTCATCAGTATACGATTGGTCAGCAAAAGGGTATGACGTGATTGTCTCTAACCCAGATTACGTATACATGGATATGCCATACGAAGTAGATGCCGCAGAGCGTGGTTACTACTGGGCAACACGTGCAACCGATACTCGTAAGATGTTTGGCTTCGCACCAGAAAACATGCCACAAAACGCAGAAACATCATTAGACCGTGATGGCAATGGTTTTACTGGTAAAGGTGAGGTTGAAGCGAAACCTTTCTACGGTCTGTCAGCTCAACTTTGGTCAGAAACAGTACGTACTGACGAGCAATATGAATACATGGTGTTCCCTCGCGTATTGGCAGCAGCAGAGCGCGCATGGCACCGAGCAGATTGGGAAAACGACTACAAGGTTGGTGTTGAATACTCTCAAGAAACTAACTTAGTGAATAAGCAAGCGTTGAACAGCGACTTTAATCGCTTCGCGAATATTCTTGGTCAACGTGAGCTAGCTAAGCTAGAAAAAGCGGGTATTGATTACCGACTACCAGTTCCAGGTGCGAAGGTTGTTGACGGTAAGCTAGCGATGAACGTTCAATTCCCAGGTGTAGAGCTGCAATACTCTGCTGATGGCGAAAACTGGCTAACATACGATGAGCAACAACGTCCATCAGTTTCTGGTGAGACTTACATCCGCTCTATTTCAGAAAGTGGTGAGAAAGTAAGTCGAGTGACCTCAGTTAAATAATCGATAAGCACTATTAGTAGAAGAGCTCCTGACCTTTATCTTATTCAAGATAAAACGGGAGCTCTTTTTGTTTACTGCGAATTAGGTGCATATCCAAAATTGAAACATATAGAAATCGCCTTTGGTCATATCATCAACAATGCACATAAGGTGACTTTAATCCCAAAAGTGACGCGCTTCTCATTATTCTCTTCAAAAAATAAGCCCCCTGTAAAAAACTCTAAATCAGATGTGATTCAACTATCTAGATCTAATTTTTCTTCGTGAAATAACGTGATCCCGATCTGTATATTTTTCCATCTTAAGTTTTTTATCAATTTTTATGTTTTTAAGTTGTTGATTTTAAAGTTTTAAATAACTTGTCTTTTTTTGATAGTGAGAGGGATCACTCTGCTGTTCCTTTTATTTTTAAACGCGAATTAATTCGAGCAACATAGATTTCATGCCAGGGAGGCTACCAACTACTCAAGCGGTGAAGGTGAATGATGTACCGAAGATGTGCCGCTGAAAAAATTAAACTAAGGCAGTTTACTATGAAAAAAATTATCGCTCTAAGTGCTCTTTCTCTTGCTTTCGCTTCTAGTGCTTTTGCTGGTTCTTCTTACGTAACGGGTAACATCCAAATTCATGACGATGGCCGTATCCACGGTTCTGACATGACTTCTACGCTAGAAGCTGGTCACACGTTTGATAACTCTCTAGGCGGTTTCACGGTTTATTCTGAGTTTGATGGTATCCAACTGGGCAAACTTGAATCTGAAAATGGCGGCGCAGGTAATACTACTCCTGGTATCACTGTAGGTGGTGAGCAATCTTTCAATATCACTGACAACCTATGGGTTGCTGCTGGTTACCAACATCTATTCTCTGCGGGTGAAAGCATTCAGTTCCGTCCATTAGTTAAGATCGGTTACAACTTCGACAACGGTATCTCTATTAGCAACCGTACTCGTGCACACATTGATGATACTTCTGCTAACGCTGACACAGACTACCGCATGGATAACCGCATTGCTTACACAGTGAATGCTGACCTAGCGCTTAGCTACAACAACGTATACATGATTGATGCTGAAGCGATGGACCACGAGTTACGTGCAACATGGACTCGTCAAGGTGTTCAACCTTACTTTGAATTCCGTAGCCAAGCTAACGGCGTAGACTTCGCGAACGGCGATTCTAAGCAGAACAACGCATTCGTATTCGGTGCTTCTTACGGCTTCTAAGCTGATTCGCTTGGTTGCTTAGTCTATTAGATTATTAGCCGAGTGAGCTTCTTCGCTAAATAGCTTTTTGCTAAATAGCTTGCTATCTAATTAGCGAGGGGAACATAGCGGTACTAACAGCCCGGTTGGTGCCGCGACAAGATTTGCTTTACTGTCCAAAAGCAAAGAGCCTAGCAAGTAAACCACAGTCTTGGGATTACTGAATGCTAGGCTCTATTTTTATGACTTCTTTTTATTGCTGTGTGTTGGTCTGTTTAGGTTCTATTTCCCGTTGTAGTGACGGTATTCAAACACCTGACCTTTTTCATTAAACGCATACACAGAATACTCGTCTTTCTTATCGCCATATTCCATGCCTGGCGAACCCATTGGCATACCCGGAACCGCTAAACCAATCGCATTACGTGGTGGGTTTTCTAGAAAGGCTTTAATGTCATCTGCTGGAATGTGTCCTTCAAATACGTATCCGTCGATCTCTGCAGTGTGGCAAGAGGCTAACTCCTGTGTTACCCCTAGCTTCTGCTTGATTGGGTTCATATCATCGTGGAGCTTCTCAGTAACATCGAACCCAGCATCTCGCATATGTTCTGTCCATTCTGTGCAGCAGCCGCAGTATGGAGATTTGTGGTTTAGAACATCAGTAGCTAAAGCTTGTCCTGAGATTGCAGCGAGTGCAGTAAGAGTCATAATTTTACGAATCATGGTTAACCTCATGAATATGGTTTTTGTTGATATTAGAATGAGTGGGTTTGAACAGTCTTAATCTGTTGGCATTGCTGACTACGGTGATTGATGACATCGCCATCGCAGCGCCTGCAACGACAGGGCTAAGTAAAAATCCAAAGAATGGGTAGAGCACACCAGCCGCAATTGGAATACCAAGTGAATTATAGATAAAGGCACCAAACAGGTTTTGCTTCATGTTTCTCACGGTCGCTTGGGAAAGCTCAATCGCGTTACTGACAGATAATGGCGACGAGTTGAGTAGTGTCATTTGCGCACTTTCAATCGCCACATCGCTGCCGCTACCCATTGCTATGCCTATATCTGCTTGAGCAAGTGCTGGTGCATCGTTAATGCCATCTCCAACCATAGCCACACTCTTATATTGTTGTTGAAGCTGAACAATATGCTGAGCTTTCTGCTCTGGTAGTACTTCCGAGATAACCTCATCAATACCGACGCTTTTGCCAATCGCTTGAGCAACAGAATCGTTGTCGCCTGTTAATAGCACAGTGTGAATTCCGGCGGATTTTAGTTGAGCAATGGCTTGTGTGCTATCTATTTTTAATGCGTCTGAAATGCCTAATATGCCTACCAGTTTTTGGTCGATGACTACGAAGATTGGCGTCCATGCTTGTGTACGGCAAAGTTCGATAAAGTCACGGCCTATTTGAGTATCAATACCAAGTTGGGTTAGGTATTTAAGAGAGCCGACTTGGACGTGTTTTCCGTTAATGTTGGCTTGTACTCCAAGGCCTCGGCGGTTTTCAAAGTCGCTGTGTGGGAGTGCTGAAACTTCTAGGTTTTCGGCATATTGGCAAACGGCTTTGGCGAGTGGGTGCTCAGATCCTACTTCCACGGAATAAGCGTAAGCCAGTAATTCCCGTTCCGTTAGATTAGGGTAAAAGGCCTGTTGAACGCTTGGTTTACCTTGGGTTAGGGTGCCTGTTTTATCAAACACGACAGCATCAATTTTGCTTGCAGATTGCAACACATCGGCATCTTTGATCAGAACGCCAAACTCAGCGGCTTTGCCAACGCCGACAGTAATTGAAAGTGGTGTCGCAAGGCCTAAGGCACATGGACAAGCGATGATCAGCACTGTGGTTGATACCACTAACATGTAACTGGCGCTTGGTTGTGGGCCAACAAAAAACCAAACTAAGGCGGCAATGGTAGCGATAGCGACTACAACAGGAACGAAAACAGCAGAGATAGAGTCGGCAAGCTTGGCAATTGCAGGTTTACTGCTTTGTGCTTGGCGAACCATCTGGATAATGCGAGCCAACATAGTGCTTGAGCCAATTCCTGTCGCTTCAATAATTAAGCTGCCGTCACCATTAATGGTACCTGCAGAAACGCCATCATTAACTGATTTTACGTTAGGAAGCGGCTCACCAGTTAGCATGGATTCATCGATGTAAGACTCACCTGATACCACAACTCCATCAACCGGTACTTTCTCACCCGGTTTGACACGTATCTGCATACCCACTTGGATAGCTTCTACAGCAATGATTTGCTCTTTGCCATCGACGATAACCATCGCTTTTTGAGGCTGTAAATTAATCAGTGCCTGTAGCGATTTTGTAGTGCGAGCTTTGGCTTTGGCCTCGATGTAGTGACCCAAAGAAATAAGGCCAATGATCATCGCGCTCGCCTCAAAGTAGACGTGGCGAGAAGCTTCAGGGAACCATGATGGAATGAGCACAACCAACATTGAGTAGAACCATGCTGCGCCTGTACCCAAAGCTACTAGCGTGTCCATGGTCGCGCGTTTATGCATCAAGGATTGCCAAGCATTGGTGAAGAAGCTGCGTCCAGAAGTGGCTAACAACACTAAACAAACCACACCAATGAATCCCCAAGCCAGTTGGTCGTTAAATGTAGTAATGGTCATGCTGCCGCCGAACACGCCCCATGCCATTAGCGGTGCCCCAAGCAGTAGCGCACTCACTGAATTTTTTAGGAAGACCTGTTGAGTGCGAAGTTGTTGCTCTTGCTGTTTTTGTTGTTGTGTTGCCGCATCATCAACAAACTCGGCGCCATACCCCGCAGCTTTGACTGATTCGATGAGCTTGTTTTCAATGAGATCACGTGTTTTGGAGGTGAAAACCAAGGCAGTTTGTTCGGCAAGGTTGATCTGAGCTTGGTCGACAAACTCATTCTTTTTCAGTGCTTTCTCTACCGAAGAGACACAACTCGCACAAGTCATCCCCTCAAGAACAAGGTGATAGGTATATTGGCTAGCTGCGGTTTTATCTTCACTCTTTTTATCTGCTTGTTCGTCTTCTAAATCTGAACTCGATGAAAGGTCATTCGTTTCTGAGTAGGGAGCTGCGTGGTAACCCAGGCTTTCGACCAGCTTAATCACCTCAGACTCAGAAAGCAGAGTAACCAGTGATAATTCCTGTTTGCTGACTTCTAGGTTTAAGGCTTGCTCAGTTTTTTGAAGCGCTTTAGTCAGTTTGCTCACACACTTGCCGCAACTCAGACCGGATAGCGAAAGGTGCAGCTGATTACCCATAGAATAGCCAAGCGTTGCTAACTGTTCGTTGAGCTGAATGTAACTAAATGGAGTCGAAATATCGATGTAGGTCGGCGATATGTCATTAATCATCGTGCTGTCGAGATCGCTAAACAGTGTGCGAACTTTCTTCGCGCAACCCATGCAATTTAGGCCGTTGAGCGCCGTTGTGTAGTAGTTCATATCGATACTCCAATTCTCATCTACGCCTAACATAAACCTTCCCGTAAGGGTAAGGTCAAACATAAATTCAAGAATTTGATCTTGGTGGAGTGCTAGCTGGTGGTTTCAGTTTGGAATGGAAGAGGGAAATTAAGAATGTGCGGCTATAATCTACTTGCTAAGACTATCTATTTACGACTTTAAGGGCGTAATTGGCCTTTCAATAACGGCTTTCGTACAACAACAGCGCATTAATCATTCACTACTGATTGTAGATTTAAGCGGTGGTGATAAAATAGCGCCCAAAATTTAGTGATGTTTGACTATTGCAGGCCTTGTAATGGCGAGCACTAAAAGAATCACCTACATAATCAAGGTATTTAAATGACGGTTAAAACTCGTTTTGCTCCTAGCCCAACTGGCTATCTTCACGTTGGTGGTGCACGTACTGCACTTTACTCTTGGCTATTCGCTAAAAACCAAGGCGGTGAATTCGTTCTACGTATCGAAGACACAGACCTTGAGCGTAACTCTCAAGAAGCGGTTGATGCAATTCTAGAAGGCATGCAATGGATGGGTATGGAATGGGACGAAGGTCCTTACTACCAATCTAAGCGTTTTGACCGTTACAACGAAATGGTTGATAAGCTACTTGCTGAAGACAAAGCATTCAAATGCTACGCGTCTAAAGAGCTGCTTGATGAAATTCGTGCAGAGCAAGAAGAAAACAAAGAAATGGCTCGCTACGATGCTAACCACCCTAAAATTGTTGCAGCAAACGAAGCAGCAAAAGAAGGCGATGCGTGCGTTATCCGTTTCCGTAACCCTAAAGAAGGCAGCGTAGTATTTGATGACCAAATCCGTGGTCGCATTGAAATCGCAAACAGCCAACTTGATGACCTGATCATTCGTCGTACAGACGGTGCACCAACTTACAACTTCGTAGTAGTAGTGGATGACTGGGACATGGGTATCACACACGTTGTTCGTGGTGAAGACCACATCAACAACACACCTCGTCAAATCAACATCTATGAAGCACTAGGCGCGCCAGTTCCAACGTTCGCTCACTGTGCAATGATTCTTGGTGATGACGGTGCGAAACTTTCTAAGCGTCACGGTGCTGTTTCTGTAATGCAATACCGCGATGAAGGTTACCTACCAAATGCATTAAACAACTATCTAGTTCGTTTAGGCTGGTCTCACGGTGACCAAGAGATCTTCTCTCAAGAAGAGATGATTGAATTCTTCAGCCTGAACGCTATCAGCAAGTCTGCTTCTGCATTCAACACTGATAAGCTACTTTGGTTGAACAACCACTACATCAAGACATCTGAGCCTGAGTACGTTGCAAAATACCTGCAATGGCACCTAGACGCACAGAAGATCGATACAACAAACGGTCCAGCTATCACTGAAGTGATCAAGCTAGTTGGCGAGCGTTGTAACACGCTTATCGAACTTGCTGAGCAATCTCGTTACTTCTACGAAGATTTCTCTGAGTTTGAAGCTGGTGCAGCGAAGAAGCACCTACGTGGTGTTGCTAAAGGCCCACTAGAGCTTGCTCTTGCTAAGGTTGAAGCACTTGAAGATTTCACTACTGCAAACATCAAAGATGGTGTAATTGCAGCTGTATGTGAAGAGCTAGAGATCGGCATGGGTAAAATCGGTATGCCACTTCGCGTAGCAGTAACAGGCGGCGGTCAGTCTCCTTCTGTTGATGCAGTGATGGAGCTTGTTGGTAAAGAGCGCGTAATCGCTCGCATCAAGATGGCTCTTGAGTTCATTGCTGAGCGTGAAGCTAACGCTTAATCCTATTTCTCTTGTTTGAGATAGAATGTACTTGAGATAGAACGATCATCAGCCGACAGCTTAATTCGCTGTCGGCTTTTTATTGTTTAATGAAAATACGGTCAACGTATTTTAGGACGAGACAGTTATAGCAAGTCTTGAGCTTTTGCTAAAACACTGAGTTTTGGGAATATATTTTGGCAGCTGTGCTGGTGGTTCATCGGGTTCATATCTGCAATCGCATCTTCGACAATCACCACGTTATAACCCAGTTCAAATGCTTGTCTAGCCGTTGATTCGACCCCAATACTTGTTGCTACCCCGGTCAGATAAATATCCGTAATACCTTGCTCACAAAGCTGATTCTGCAAATCTGTGTTGGTAAATGCACCCCAGGAATATTTGGTTAGATAGCGATAATTAGGGTTTAGGCGCAGGCTTTCGATGACCTCTCCCCATACGATCTTTGATGCGTCAGGCTGAGCCGCTTTATTTTGCAGTTCCGTTCGGCCTTGTGGACGACCGGCTACATTAACAATAATTACGGGTAAATCAGCATCATCAAATGCATCGCAGAGAGCAAGGCTGTTCTCTATGATCGGTCGGGACACGGTTTCCGGTAATTGATCAACGATACCTTGTTGCAGGTCGATAACGACAAGCGCAGAGCATTTGCTCATTTTCATTACTTTATGCCTTAGTGGTCTTTGTGTGAGGTTATAGTGGTTAACTTTTACGGTGTATTAAGCGGGTGTAAAAGCGGATGAAAGCCAGTGCAACCATCATATAAATGAGTAGGTTCAAAGGGGTAGTGACGTCATAAACAGGCACAAGTTGCGTTGCGCTCATGGTAATCATTACTAATAGGTTGCCCCCGAGAACTCGATAGACCATCCACTGATTACCAGCGAACAGGCGATACACCATAAAGACATTAACAAAGTAAAATGCCATTAATTGCCATACTTCGGTCATCGAAGGTAACAGCAGAACATACTGAATGAGGAACAGTGACCCAAAGGCTAAGTAGCCAATGGTCCAGTGCTTTATCATTTGCCTAGGCATGTTGCTTAATATCAAGGCGCAAATGGCACTGTTAATGATGAACAGACTTCCCGATGATATTGGTAGATATATCCAGACTAGAATTGCTGAGATGAAGCTCATTGTGCCGACTAACGTATTGCTTAATCGTTGCTGGCTGTTGTCAAGTAATCGGGCAAATAAGCGCTTTTTCTTAAAGTTACCCTGGTAGAATTGTTTGACTGTCTCTGGAAAAGGGGGCTTGTAATCGACATTAACCGATGATGCTTCAATAAAAGCCATAGCCTGGTTAAGTATCGAAAAATCATTGTGATCAACCCCTTGAGCATGGGCGTTTTGCAGTAACTGTTTGGCAACCCAGATTGCTTGAGTTTGCTGTTGATGCTTCCACTGCTTTCTGGCAGGCATACGGCCATGCAAATCGGGCAGGCGCATCAGATCGTTCAGCGCTTTGAAGGTCGGGCTTTCAATATTTAACTCGCAGCTCGTGTGTAACTGGAAACGCTGCGCTGAGTCATTGTAAGCGAGTGAATGAATGAGGGTAGACATCGCCTCTAAAACAACACTGACTTCGTTGTTAAAGCGTGTGTCATCATCCTCAGGCCAAACCACGCTATAGATGGTCGTATAGACCACGAAGCCAAGCAGGGTTTCTTGCAGCCTTAGTACCGCAATATTAAATGTAGCTACACCATCAAAGCTGCCAGATATCGCCAGCAGGATGCAGACAATAAATGCCGTAATGTAAGCATAGCCGATGACCGGATCGGAACCCATGTATATACAAATTGCGAGTAACAGTGCGATGTTTGCTAAAAAATAATATCGATCTTGCCCAAAAACAGCGATTAACCAAAGCCCGACAAACGCGCCACAAAGCGTCCCCAACAATCTGAGAATGCCTTTTTTCTTGCCAGCAGTAATAGTATCAGTGATGGCCAATATATTGACCACGATAGCCGCCCAGTAAGGCTTCTCAAGGTTAAAATACAACGCAAGGTAGATAGCTAAACAAAATGCTAGGGCAACCTTTATGGCATTCTTGGCTGGAGTGCTCAGTGACTTTATAATGAGTAGCATAGTGGGGTTTAGCGGCAGAGGGATCGAATACGAGGATATTGCCTGATCTTTTGGTCAGCCTAAACTCTAGTTTGAAGGCCTTGATCCATCAAATATAGCAACTCTATTGCATCGTTTAACATTCAGGGGGAGGGGGGCGATCAGTCACTCTACTTATACGATATTATTCGATGCTGATAATGATCGATAGATCTTCTAATAGTTAATAGCGATAGAACATCAGGTTTATCGTTCTTCTAAGCTGGCTAGTTGTTCCGATTATTTTAGGTTCATCGCGGCTTTCCGGGGAAAGCCGCTTTTATCTTCAAGAAGAAGTAGTCGGTATCTCGATACCCATACCCCATTCGCTTGATTAGCTTTATCTTGTTGTTTATCCCTTCTAGGGTGCAGGTGTTTAGCGGATAACTTGCCGATGCGATAATACCGTGAAGATAAGGACTCAGTTTTCGTGCGAACTCTTTCAATGGCTTAATTCCACTCTCTTGTACTTGTGCCCACCAAGCCTCCCAGAGCCCTTTAGCATGTGCTTCTGATTCACAATACCAAAGCTCTTTGAGTTGTGCCCCGAGTATATAAGTGGTCATTAAGTCCTTATTGATATTCAATATTTCTGTAAGATAGCTGTCTTGCCGTGGATTTAAGTTGCCTCTATTTTTCAACAACACCCAGCGTGAGCGCTTGACCCATTGCCTCGCTTTTTTATCTTGCTTGAGTTTGTTGGCTTGGTCGACTCTGACTCTATCCATTACCTCACGACCGAACTTAGCAACAACATGGAATAAGTCGTAAACGATTTTTGCGTTCGGGCAATGCGCTTGAACTTCAAGGTCAAAAGCCGTATTCATGTCCATCGCGACCGCTTCGATATTATTGCCATGCTTGCCTAACAGCTCGAAGAACGGTCGTATGTCCTTGCGGCTACGGCCTAACCCTATCCAAATGACTTGGTGAGTCTTAGCGTCAGCAATGACCGTGGCATACCGATGTCCTTTAAAGATAGCGAACTCATCCATGACGAGTTGCCTTAGCCCCTCCCATTTCACTGACGGTACCACTTGGCGAAGTCGGCGTTTATCTATCTCTTTAATGGTGTGCCAATGTACGCTTGTTAACTGGGAGATATGCTTAATGGGAAGAAGAGGCAGCAGTTGTTCTATATAACTTTTTAAGCGCTTCGTTATACGAGCATAAGGCTCTAACCAAGATAGAGACTCTGTTTTTATGCCGCAGTCACGACACTTGATTCTTCGTGTTTGAACGGAAAGTTCAACAGGAACACCGAGCAACATGGCCTCTTTTACATGACGCCATTGATACTCATGAATAGCCTCGGCCTCGAGACCACAAAGGCACTTAGCCTAAGAGTTAGGTTTAAGAGTCAGGGTAATAAGTGATGCTGTCTGGTGAGACTTTACTATTTGAAAGCCTTCCCAGAATGAAGATAGGAAAGTATGATTCGGCATGAAAACGGTAGTTTGTGTATGATTTTTGTTTGGCGACTAAACCATATCACTTACTACCGTTTTTGTTTTTAGTTCCCGCTAATCCGCGATGAACCTTTTTATTTACTTAGCGTTTTATGTAGCTAAGCTTAGACTTTCTTGAAGATGATAGAGGTGTTGATTCCACCAAAAGCAAAGTTGTTGCTCATCAAGTATTCAACATCCAATTCGCGACCTGAGCCCGTGATGTAATCGAGCTTGCCGCACTGTTCATCGACATTCTTAAGGTTTAGGGTTGGGCTGAACCAACCGCTATGCATCATCTCTAGGCTGAGCCACGCTTCAATTGCACCACATGCACCAAGCGTATGGCCAAAGTAACTCTTAAGAGAGCTGATTGGTACTTCACCAAAGATATTCGCTGTCGCGTTACTCTCTGCAATATCACCTTTTTCAGTCGCAGTACCGTGCGCAGAAACATAGCCAATCTTCTCAGCTGGAAGTTGTGCGTCTCTCAATGCTTTCTCCATACAGATTTGCATGGTTTCCATCTGAGGTTGAGTCACATGAGCCGCATCACAGTTGCTCGCAAAACCTATGATTTCTGCGTAGATCTTTACGCCACGAGCAACAGCATGTTCGTACTCTTCAAGGATCAGGGTTCCAGCGCCTTCGCCGATAACCAAGCCATCACGCTCGCTGTCGTATGGGCTAGGGGATTTCTTGGGTGTGTCGTTTTTTAAACTGGTAGCGAAAAGGGTATCGAAAACGGCAGACTCAGTTGGGCATAACTCTTCACCACCACCGGCAACCATTACGGTTTGGTAACCATGCTTGATCGCTTCATAGGCGTAACCAATGGCTTGGCTTCCTGAAGTACAGGCGCTGCTGGTGGGAATCACGCGGCCACGCAGACCAAAGAACAGACCTACGTTTACCGCGGCTGTGTGTGGCATCATTTGAACGTAAGTGGTTGCTGTGATTGCTCGTGTCGACTTCTCGTTCAGCATTACTCCGAAAGCACCAACCGCATCGGTACTGCCAGTTGAAGAGCCGTAAGCGATACCAGTTTCGCCATTGGTCAATACATCGTGACCAATTAAGCCGGCTTGCTCCAATGCATTCTCAGTCGCAACGGTTGCTAGGCGTGATACACGGCCCATGCCACGCACTTGCTTACGCTTGTAGTGTTTAGGCAGTTGGAAGTCATCAATAGGCGCGGCAAGTTTTGTGTTGAGACCATCATATTGCTCGAAGCTTGGCATATATTGAGTCGCATTTTCACAGGCCTTTAGCTTAGGCTCTATCTGTTGCCAGTCGTTACCAAAAGCAGTAACACCAGACATTCCAGTTACAACAACGCGGCGGGTCATACTAAGCCTCCATTTACTGAAATCACTTGGCGAGTTACGTAGCCTGCAATATCAGACATTAGGTAGCTGACTAGGCCGGCTACTTCTTCCGGCTCACCCATACGGCGCAGTGGTACTTGAGGAAGTGCATGATCTTTCACGTGCTCGTCAACCATACCTGTGTCAATTAAGCCAGGAGCGACACAGTTTACCGTGATCTTGCGTTTTGCGAGTTCTAGAGCAAGAGACTTAGTTGCGCCAATCACCCCCGCTTTTGCTGCAGCATAGTTAGTTTGACCACGGTTACCCATAATGCCGGATACCGACGCTAGAGTGACGATACGGCCACCTTTACGCTTTTGAACCATAGGCATTACACAAGGGTGAAGTACGTTGTAGAAGCTATCTAGGTTGGTATGGATCACACCATCCCACTCTTCTTCCGTCATCGCGGGGAATGCAGTGTCACGAGTAATGCCCGCGTTGTTCACTACACCATAGTAAGCACCATGTTCAGCGATATCAGACTCAAGCTTTTCGCGACACTCGCTTCGTTTGCTGATATCAAATTGAATAAGACGTCCAGCGCCACCCAGTTCGGTGATCGACTTTAGCGTCTCTTCAGCACCTTGCTTGTCACCCATGTAATGAACGGCGATTTCAAACCCGTCTTTCGCGAGTTGAATAGCGATCGCTTTACCAATACCTTTACTGGCACCAGTGACTAAAACCTGACGGCTCATGATGGGCTCCTAGTTTTCATTTCTTGTAATTTTTGTTCGGTCGGCACGTAGACGTTGAGTTGGCATTGAGCCACTAACTCACCTCGGTCTTCGACTCTTGCGGTAAACACAGCCATACCGCTGTCTTCCATCATCTGTTCGGCGTAGATATCAAGGGTCTGACCTTGAGTAAACTCATCACACAGTGATTTATAGCGACGAGAGCCGAGTAAGAATCCGATTGGGGGCGTGGTGCCGTTTTTAAGTGCGTGATATCCAGACCATGCCGCTACAGACTGCGCCATAAACTCGATTCCAACATATGCTGGTACCGTTTGAGATTCGGCGTCAAAGAACAGATTATGGTCACCAATATCGACCTGACAGTAGATCGACAACGCCTCTACGCTGATAGCACGATCGATTAATATCATCGGATCATCGTGAGGGAGAAGTTGGTCTACAGAAGGGATATCAGTCATTTACTACACCAAAAATCAGGCTAATGTTGTTGCCACCAAAAGCAAACGAGTTGCTTAAGATGTTCTTTGCTTTAAGTTTCTGTGAACAGTTTACCAAATCAATCTCAATATCTTCAGCTTTATCCTGACATTTTTGTAAGGGAAGCGGTAAGTCATATTTCAAAATATGCCACGCAATTGCAGCCTCAATCGCACTTGCTGCGCCTAGAGTATGCCCGGTCAGCGGTTTGGTAGAACTGACGGGAACCTTGTTTGCAAAAATACGATGAATGGCTTTACTTTCCATCGAGTCATTGAGTGGCGTTGCTGTACCATGTGCATTGATATAACCAATGTCTTCTGCGTTTAACTGTGCAGAATGTAACGCTTTTTTCATTGCTTGTTCAGCACCATTGCCTTCAGGGTGAGGCGCTGAAATGTGGTGTGCATCAGAGCTGTCCCCACAGCCCAATAAGGCAATGTTTGACGTGTCATGTGCTGCATTAACACCGGCTAACTTTGTTTTGCTGAGCAACATAAATGCCGCTGCTTCTCCTATGTTGATACCTTCTCGGGTTGCACTAAATGGCTTACAATGTGTTGTTGAGAGTGCTTCAAGACCGTGGAAACCATTGAGTGTCAGCTTACACAATGTATCCACACCACCCACTAACACGGCATCAGCCATACCTGAATCTAATAAGCGCTGGGCGGTCAGAAATACGCGGCCACTGGATGAGCAAGCCGTAGATATGACGTAGTTTGGCCCCGTTAATGCGCAATACTGGCTAACGAACTCTGAGGTATCACCAAGCTCTTGTTTTGAGTAATGGTAATCTGCTGGAAACTCGCCGTTTGCCAATTTTTGTTTGAAGACTGCTTCACCATCGGAGATCCCAGATGTACTGGTGCCAATAACAACAGCAATTCTATCTACGCCAAACTGAGATTTGGCTTGCTCGATAGAATCTTCAATTTGGTGAAGAGCCGACAGCGCCAGTTGATTGTTGCGAGTGGCGTATTGCGTAAGATCTGAAGGAATCGGTGGTAGTTCACCCGCGATCTGACCAACGACAGTGTGTTTACCATCGTTCAGCATATCGTGCACTTCGACCATATTTGATTCACGCTCGTCTTTTAGACAGCCATGAATATCGGCAATCTCTGAGCCTAACGCTGAGTGGAAGCCACAGTCTTGGATGTAAATAGTCATAGTGTTCAACTCTTACTTGGGTTGTCGACAATCGTTGAGTTCAACGTTTGTATGGTGATGGTATAGCCTTGGATTAGATGCTTGAAAACAATCTCTCCAGATGTCTTTGGTTCGCCGACTTTTGCTTGGTATTCAATACTAATGATGGCTTGTTGGTTGTCGTCAAAAACGGTTCTTGTTTTGTCGGTATCGACTAGGTGCCAACCTATGCCTTGTAAAGGTTGCGCCCATGCGTCTGCTGGCCATAAGGTCAGCATTAAATTAAAAAGCACCTGTTCGGGTTGCGGCAAAGTTGCGCCAAGGCCGGATAGAACTTGTGTGTCGATCACTTGATTCTGATATTGCAGCGATAGGATGCGCGTTCCCCAAGAGGAAAAACCCGCTAATACCACTTTATCCGCTGTGACTTCGACTTGAACAGGAAGCTGCTGTGTGTCGGTTTCCCACGTAGCGCTAATCAGCTGGCTGGCCGTGAGGGAGTACCCTAGTTCAGCTGGCATTGGTAGTGTTAGCTCGGTGTCATTGTCGATAGACACACTGGCACCACTCGGCTGCTGAGAAACCATCGAGCAGGCAGTGAGTAGAATACCCACTAGTGTGGCGAAGGTTACCTTTAATGTCTTGATCATCTAAAAGCCTCTCGAGAGGTTGGGCGTTCTACGCTTTTACTACTGTTGATCGCGAGCGGAGAAAGTAGCCACGCGACAAAGATCCCGGTCAGAACCGTTACCCCAAAGCTATGAATGGCATGAGTCTGACTCAACGATAATAAGCCAAATGAGAGTAGCGTCGTGAGGCCAGACAAGGTAATCGCTAATAAGGTGCTTAGTGATTTCTTCTGCTCAGCAAAGAACAAGGTGTAGTCGATGCCAATCCCTAAAATCAGAATCAAGCCCAGCAGATTAAACAGGTTCAACGTGGAACCTAAAATACCCGTGACCGCTAATCCCGCCACTCCGGCAATTAACGATGGCAACAGCATTAACAGGCTTTGCTTCACACCGTAACGCCAACCTAACACCATCCCAATAGCGGCTAACGCTATCAATAATAGTTCGGTGATCTTGACTCTGTATTCCGCAAAGAGAGCGGAGATTTCATCGGCTTTATTAAGGTATTTAACACCTTGTTGCTGAGCAAAGCTTGAATCGAGCCATTGAGAGAACTGTTCTGAATCTGTGACGTCTTTGATCAAAATGACCGACGCGGCTTGCCCATCGATCGGTTTTAACCAAAGTGGTCGAACAGGTTCTGATACTGGTGATTCTAAAAATCCAGATACCGTGATTTCCTCGAACATAGGTAACTCTGGAAAGCTAGGCCAACCAAGAGTGTTCTGTAAGATATGGCTTTGCTGGCTATAAAGTTGTTCAACCAGTTGATAGTTATCACGTTGTTCTTGTTTGCTTAACAATTGTTGATTGATGCTGCGATATCCGGAGATACCTTGGCTATCGACCAAAGAATCTAAGCTAGTGGTGATCTCTGCCAGTTTTTTTAGCAGTTTTTGGTCGCTGTTGGCCGTCACCAGCAGCATATTTTGACCACTGCCTAATCCTGATATCTCAGTAATGGCTTGTTCTTGCTGTTTGAGTTTATCTGGCATCGCTTGAAGTTGACGAATATCGTCGTCGTAGCGAATTTGGCTGAGTGATATCAAACTAACGACAGTCACTATTAATGGTAAGCCAATTCTAAATTTTTGGTTGCTCCAGAGGCTTAACCAAGTGTGCCAAAGCTTCGATAATGGAAGAGGTCGTTCTTGGCTTGGTTTTGCCGCTAAAACCGGATACCAACACACCACACTGGCGTAAGCTGCGATCAGTCCAATCGACGAAAACAGAGCAAGTTGCTGTAATCCCGGGAAAGGCGCGACCAACAAACCTAAGTAGCCAATCAAGCTGGTGATCAGACCCAAGGTGATCGCAACGATAATGTGCTTCAAGCCTTTGTCGCTTTGCCATTGATTACCAGCCGCCAAACGATCGGTTAGGTAATGGAAAGAGTAGTCGATGGATACGCCAATTAAGCTGGCACCGAACACCAAACTAAATAGGTGAACCTTGCCGAAGATAGCGACAGTGCTTGCAAGGGCAACCAACAACCCAGTACTGATTGAAAGCAAAGACAAGGCAAGTGGGAGGGCGCTACGAAATGTCAGCCACACCAATAAAATCACACCTGCCAATGAGCCCAAACCAATGGTACTGATTTCTGATTTCGCGCTTTCGGTACCGTAATTGGCGTAGAACACCACACCGGTATGCTGCACTTTGACACCAAACTGCTTTTCGATCTGACGCTCAATTGAATCAAGATCAGGAAGTTGTTCTTGAATCGCCAAACTATAAGGCGAACCCGCCAGAGTCGCCGTGACCAAAATATGAGTTCGGTCATTAGATTGAGCGGTGAGGTATCCCTCTTTCAGAACAAAGTTACTTGATTGAACGCCAACTGCACTGATGTAGTCGCGAAATAGCAGGAATGGGTCGTGAGATAGCTCTGCTGCAGTGACGCCTGAGAACGGGTTGTACAGAGATTGAATGACATATTGAGCTCGCGAATCCGGCGAGTGTGTCAGCGTCTCTTTTTGTTGTTGGGTGAGAAGTTGAGCTCGGTGACGAAAATAGAAATCGCTCCACTGACTTTGCGTGCTTGCGTTGATTTTGCCTTGAACTTGCTTAAACAGAGTTGGCTGATTTGAGAAAGCTCTTTGGTTAAGCTTTTTTTCAAAAGCGTCAGTCGCTGTCATAGCCTGTTCGACGTCGGGGGCGCTGATGATAAACACCACTTGCTCACTCATCGAGCTGGATATTTGCTGAAAGGCTTGCTCTACCATGGGGTCTTGCTGGTTTTCTGGCAGCAATTTCATGATGTTGCTTTCAATGGGTACCGACGAAGAAAAAGCGAATTGTTTGATCAACAATCCGCTAAATAGCATTACGACAACAAGCCAAGCAAGGGCTAGGCTAGAATTGGAATTGTTGCGCTTCAGCATCTGATAATACTTCCGGTAGATGGCTTAACTGGCTAAATTCGATCACTGTGCTGTCCCCACGAACTTCTCTCAGTTCAATGCGTTCAATATCATTTTGACCTTGCAGAGTAATGGCTTCAAATACCGCATTCATCGGCGCATTTTTAGGCTTGAGAGTCAGTGTCCAAGATTTATTCTCTGTATTTTCATCAGAGCTTGTGACAGTTGCTGGCTCAAAATCGAGTGCGAACTGTTCCTGAAGTTTTTGCGTATCCCCATGAAACACCGACAAGAAGATATGACTGAAATAAAACGCCATTGGGTTTTCTTTATCGGTGATGATTTTAGCGGGTTGATCGGCAAACCTTTGGCTCAGTTTATTATCGGTGAGTACCAAGCTCACAGGAAAGGGGGTAGCTTGTGTCCAAAGTAAACCGTTCGACTTATCTAACAGGAAAGCACCTTGTGACGTCAAAGGTTGGGCGAACATTTCCATATTGCGTGTTTGAGTAAACTCGCCACGAACAATACTATTTTCACTGAGCACAGTTTGCAGTTCTGAAATAGAACCGACGACAGCTGTGTTCTCCTTGGCACTGACAAGGCCGCTTACCATCACAGAAGCAAGCCCTAGCAAAAAGATACTGATGTGTTTGCGACTACCTTTAAACAGACTCATGATTCACCTGCTGTGGGTTAGAGGCTTGCGCTTGATGTTCAGCTGCTAGAGGTAAGCAACCAAACTGGTGCCAGTGTTCGACTTTGTCAGTAAACACTTTCGGTGAGGCAAAGCACATCTCTTGCTCTTTAATGGTGACGGCAACCTGCATGGTGTGAGCACGTGTCATGCGAGCACCTGTGTTGGCATCGTGAATTTCGTAGTCAACACGCAAGCGGTTTTCCCACTCAGTTAACTGAGCGGATACCTTGATCTGATGATTAAACGGTATCGCTTTGATGTACTTTACGCGCGTGTCGATGATCGGCCACATGTAGCCCGAATCCTTCATCTCATGGTAGTTGTACTCAATCTTATCCATCATGATGCGCCTAACTTCTTCAAAAAATCGGAAGTAGTTGCCGTGATAGATCACGCCCATTGGGTCGGCATCTTGGAATGAGGTGATAAGCGTCACCTCAGATTGTAATGGATGAAGGATTTCAGACATAAATCGCTCTCAACAATATTGCGTAAAGGGTTGGCTACTTTATGAGGTTAACTACTTTATTAAGTTAGCTACTCTATGAGTAAAGTGACCAGTGCTGACTTTGAATACGAGCAATGAAGTGACGTAGATCGCCTTCAAGTGGTCGATCTTCTACGATAAATTCAAACTCTTTGAGTACTTCGTCGCGAATGTGTTTTAGGTTTTCACTCATGTGGTGCTCATCAAGCTCATTGTGGCGTTTACGAAGCTCAAGCGCTTGTGTACCCGCCAGAAGTGACGCTGCCGCTACTTGTTCAGTCAGTTCAAGAACGCGTAAGCAGTCACGAGCCGCAATGGTGCCCATGCTGACTTTGTCTTGGTTGTGACACTCGGTTGAACGAGAGAACACGCTTGCTGGCATGGTGTGTTTCAATGCTTCTGCTGTCCAAGCTGAAACGCCAATCTGTACCGCTTTAAAACCGTGGTTGATTGGTTTACGTTCGCCTTCAGCACCCGTTAGGTTAAATGGTAAGCCGTTGTTGAACTTGTAATCCATCAACTGCGCCATTTGTCGATCAAGTAGGTCTGCAAGGTTGGCTACCGCTGTTTTTAGTGTATCCATTGCCATTGCTATATGACCACCATAGAAGTGTCCACCGTGCAGTACGCGCTCATTGTCGGCATCGATAATTGGGTTATCGTTAGCGCTGTTGAGTTCGTTCTCAATCATTTGGCGTAGCCAAGGCAGAGAGTCTTGAACGACACCGATAACGTGCGGTGCACAACGCAGAGAGTAACGATCTTGGAGGCGATCACTGTTACGTGGCGGGCGATCCGCTTGCAGATCATCACGCAGCCATGCAGCAACTTGTTGTTGACCAGGATGAGGTTTGACTGCAAACAGCGCTTCATCGAAATGGAAGTCATTGCCGTGCATACCGACTGATACCATAGCGGTGATCTTAGTTGATAGCTGAGCTAGATATTCCGCACGCTTGTAAGCGATACAAGCTAATGCCGTCATTACAGACGTACCATTCATCAACGCCAAGCCTTCTTTTGGCTTAAGTTTGATAGGGCTAATTCCTAACTCTTTGTAGACGTCACTGGTTGGGCGCACTTCACCTTTGTAGATTACATCACGCTCACCAATCAGTGCTGCGGCTAAGTAAGACAGAGGTGTTAAGTCGCCACTGGCACCCACCGATCCTTCTTGAGGAATGCGTGGTGAGATGTCTTGGTTGATTAGGGTAACGATCTGGTTGAGTAGATCGTGAGTCACACCAGAGACACCTTGTGATAACGAACAAAGACGAGTTGCAAGGACTGCACGAGCTTGTTCGTGAGACAATATTTCACCTAAACCACAGCCGTGAAAACGTGTTAAATGCAGTGGTAGCTCGTCAACTAGGTTTGGCGGAATCGCAACCGTACATGAGTCACCGTAACCCGTCGTTACACCGTAAATCACACCTTCTTCTTTCAATAGGCGTTCTAAGAAAGCGACACCACGGTCGATCTTAGATGTGAATGCTTCACTTGTGTTCATCGAGGCTTTTGCGCCTTGTGAGATAGCGACAACATCCTCAATCGTGAGGCGCTCGGCACCAAAGGTGATGCTATTTGGATTCTTTTTCGTCATGGTGCTTGCTCAATGTCCAAAAATTAAAAAAGTTGTACCACTGAAGCGGTGCTTGCAGTGTGTAGTGCTGAAGTCGATTTGCGTATTTTTGCACGACTTGCTGTAAAGATTGTTCGCGAGTCTTTCTTGGTAGCTCGATCTTGTTGCTAAAATGCTCGAAATAGACATTAAAATGCGGCTTAGATTGTGAGTCGTCGCGTAACCCAAACAGCAAAAATACGGGTGCTTTGAGAACCGAGGCTAACATAAATGGACCTTGAGGGAATGGAGCTTCCTTACCTAAGAACTCAGCCCATACTGAGCGGCTCTCTTTGCTGGTGGAAGTTCGATCGCCAACAATCACGATCCATTCGCCTTGCTCTAGTTTCTGTTGTAACAAGATAGCGGTATCAGGCCCCATCGATGTCACCTGAATCAGATTTAAATCAGACTGCGGGTTAACCGCTTTCATCACGGAATTAAAACGTTCGGCGTGTTCTGTAAAAACCAGGGCGTTGATTTTGATGTTCGAGTGTCTGCGACCTAAAGCTCGGCACAGCTCAATATTGCCAAGGTGAGATCCAAGGATTAGCACACCTTGCTTATTTGCCACCATGCTCTCGAACTGGTCTTGGCCATGAATAGTCAGGTTATCTGCCGAGAAATCACCTTTCCATGCCGCGAGCTTGTCGAGCATCGTATGGCCAAATGAAAGCAGATGGTTGTAACTGGTTAGTTCTCCGGGGAGCTCAATATTTTGCTGTTCCGCATAGGCTTTTAATTGGAATAGATATTGTTCGGAAGCGTTTCGCGCACGCTGGCCCGTCAAGTGGTAGTAACGCATCACACCACGCAGAATGAGGTTGAACACACCGCGACCTAACAAGGTATAAATGGCTAATAACAGCTTAATGCCTAATACTGTGCCGCGTTCTTGAGTGCGGGACCAGTGTGGTTGTTCAGAAGCTTGCGGCTCTGAATCAGTCGATAAATTTGGGTTATTATCAGCTGAATCGGATTTGAAATGGCGAGCAATCAGTTTTGGTGCTCTTGGCAGCATGCTGAAGAATAGACGTGTATGCATCCAACTGATTTTGACGTTATCCCACAACGCATCGAAATGAGAGATGCCGTTCTCAGGATAGATAACGCGCGTTTCAACGAAGTCTATGTCGCAACCTTCCCAATACAGGCGAACCAAAATCTCGATATCGAAGTCCATTCTCGAACCAACATCGTACTTATTCAACACAGTTTGAGTTTGGTTGATAGGATACGCTCTAAAGCCACACATGCTGTCTTTAATTGATAAAGAAAGGGTTTCTATCCATACCCAGATATGTGTCGCGTAGCGCCCATAGAGCCTTGCTTTGGGTACGCTGTCGTCGTAGATAGGCTGGCCTGATATCAGACGTTGTGGCTTAGCTTGTGAGGCCTCAATCAATGTTGGCAAGGCTTCCAGGTCGTGTTGCCCATCAGCATCTATCTGAATAGCGTGGCTAAAGCCTAGTTGCTGCGCTTTTTTGATTCCGGCTTTTACTGCGCCGCCTTTACCTTGGTTCTGTTCAAGCGTCACCAAGGTTACGTTTGAATTCTCTGCTAGGGGAGACAGAAACTGTTTTGTTGTGAGTTCACTGCCATCGTCAACGATGATGATCGGTAACTCAAAATGATGAAGTGACGACACCACAGCCGGCATGGTTGCGCCATGGTTAAAGCACGGGATAAGGAAGCAAGCCTTGTAGCTGCTTTCTTTTGTGTGGTGTTGAGAAGTAGCCTCGACGGGAGCGCTATTCACTTTTTTCTCCCAGCTTCATTTTGCCTGAAGAGTGGGTCTGTTCACCGTTGTTTGATGTGTAACTAAAGCTCAGCTTGTCTTTGTCAGCATCCCATTTGAGTGATAGCTGGATTGTAGCGTCAGGCAGGATAGGCTCTTGGAACTTAATGACTTCCATTCCTTTAAAGAAACCAGGAACGCCTAACTCTTGGACTGCGTAGTGAAGTGCCCAATCAATTTGCGTGACGCCAGGTAGAATAGGGAAGCTCTTGAAGTGCCCATTAAAGTCGGTGATATCTCCGCTAACATGAAGTGTCAGGGTCGATTCATTTTCTACCGTGTCTACAGCAATGATGTTTGGTTTTCTTTTATCCATAGGGCGTGCTTAGAATCCTTGGGCAAATATTGGTTCTTTGACAAAAATATAAAAAGATAATCTCAGTGTAAAATACGATCAGCGGTTTCTATGATTTTATTAGCTGTTCTATGTGAGATGTTAATCGCTTACCTTGGCTGTTGAGGGGGATCTCATCGACAACACGGTATTTTCTCGGGATTGCGATTGGCTCTAACCACTTTCTGAGTTCTGTACGCAGCATCAACCAGAATTTACCTTTGCTCATGGTCGATAGAGCGGCTTGGCCTTCATCTGATAATACCAAAACAGAGGCTAATATTAATCGCTCAGGCTCCTCAAATGGAATAACCACGCACTCACTTATCCAAGGCAGTTGCTCCAGTCGCTTTTCCACTTCAACCAGTGATACTCGCTTTTCTTCTATCTTGATCACTCGGTCCGTTCGGCCCTTCAATATGAATTGATTCTCCGAGACCATCTCGCACTCATCAGAGGTTTGATACCAGTTATTCTTATCGATGTACGGCGACAATAACTTAATGCAA
The DNA here is from genome assembly GCF_041475025.1 of Vibrio sp. 10N.222.49.C12. NCBI lineage: Bacteria > Pseudomonadati > Pseudomonadota > Gammaproteobacteria > Vibrionales > Vibrionaceae > Vibrio > Vibrio sp. 10N.222.49.C12. The sequence goes on from NZ_JBFRVF010000032.1 coordinate 43,296, forward strand.
CTCTCACTGTTGAGACTAGCCTCAATACAGGCAAAAAGCTGCCAAGGCGTTTGAGCGCTCTCTTGCTGACGAAATGCGATGCCACCGGTTTCTGTGCTACCAAAGACTTCAATCGGTAAATGACCAAGCAGATCTCGTGACTGGTGAGCCGACTCGGTAGGCAATGGACCACCCGAAGAGAAGATTCCTGCAAGTTGTACCTTGTTGGTCTCATGCTTTAATCGTTTAAGTAGCGCTGGGCTGCTGATCAGTACACAGTTTTGATTTGCGTGAGATAAGATCTGTTCTGGGTATTCAAGGTTGTGTCGAGCAAATGGAACACCAGAGCATAGTGGCCATAAGATTCTAAACAGCAAACCATAGATATGTTGATGAGAAACTGTGCTTTGGATTTGGTTTCCCTTGAGTAACTCACCCCAGTTCTTGTGTAACTGAGCGGTCTCAATATCGAGGTGCTCTAACGTTTTATCTATCGCTTTTGGCGTGCCACTTGAACCTGAAGTGAACAGAGTTAATGGGACTGTTGCCAAATCAATGGTCGTAAGATTCTCGGTTAGAGGTTTTTGTGCTTCAGTGTTTGAATCCAATAAGGTTTGGATATTACGAACGTCATTCACCTCAACTTCGCCAATCGAGTTATCAACTAGCAGGCAATCAAACTGCTTACTTAACTCAGCAAGCGCACATGGCTGGTAGTTGCCCGGTAAGATGATGTGTTTGTTGGCTGCTGTACATGCCAAAAAGGCCACCGCAAATAGGTAGCTGTCTTGGGTACAAATCGCGATTCGTTGAAAAGGGGATAAAGACAAAAATTGTACGAGTTGAGATAAGTCGTCGTTAAATGTTTGCCACGTAATCTCGCTATTGTCGTCAAAGCAGACAATAGATTCAGGGGCTCTGTCCTGGCTAAGAAGCTCAGACAACGAGGTGTAAGATACGGTTTGGGTCATAACAATTTAACTCTGACGAATGCGCTGTCTTACTACCCACTCTCCTGCAAAGAGTAACCCTGCAAACAGATAGCTGAGTAAGCCATTGTATAGGGTCCATACTTCTAGCGGTTGGAAGCAGGTGTAAAGGGCAATAGAGCCATTGATAACAAAGAACAAGCACCACACTTTGGTGACTTTTCGTGTGTAATCAACGCCACTTTGCGGAAGTTCAGGCTCTTGAAGGCGAGCAAGACGTTCGATAATCGTTTGTGGTTGCCATAGGCTCGAAGCGAATACAACCAGCATACAAACATTAACGATAACGGGATAATAGGTTAGCCAGCCGTGTTGCTTAAAGGCTAAGCCTAAAGCCAGCAGAACAATACCGGCACTTCCACTGATCCAAGCTAGGTGTTTTAGCTCTTTGATTTTAGCCTGACCGCCGGTGAAAATGCGTACAGCAAAGATAGCGGCTAAGGCAATACCAACGGTTTGTAAGCCAAACTTGTTGAGTCCAAAGTAAACCGCTATTGGATAAGTGAAAAGTATAATTGCCGACAGTAAAGTCAGCAGAGGACGCATTAGGCGTCCTTCAATAGTTCAACCACAGATTCGACAACGTCATTAACGGTGCGCACTGCTTTGAACTCTTCAGGTTTTATCTTCTTACCTGTGACGTTCTGTAGGTGAACGACCAAATCAACGGCATCAATGCTGTCTAGGTCTAGATCAAGATAGAGATGAGCTTCAGGGGTGATATCTTCAGCGTCAAGCTCGAACAGCTCAATAAGCGCATCTTTAACCTGGTTGTATACTTCTTGTTGGTTAGCTTGTGTCATAAAGATCTGTCTAGTTATTCGTTTGAGAAGAGATGTAGTTCGCTAGATTTTCAACTGACGCAAAGTGCTGTCGAGTGTTTGAATCATCTGCATCGATAACAATGTTGTACTTTTTCTTGATAGCAAGGCCAAGCTCAAGGGCATCGATAGAGTCTAGTCCAAGTCCATCACCAAATAGTGGAGCTTCCGTTTCAATCTCATCAATGCTCATGTCTTCAAGGTTCAATGCGTCGATGATCAGTTGTTTCAGTTCGTTGTGTAATGTTTCCACTTTGGCCTACTTAATGCTTTATCTGAATGCTGCTTTAAGGGGGCGATTCTACATTATATGAGGTATTTTCGAAATGCCGATATCGCCTGTTATGTTATTGATACGCTAAATGTTTTCTTCGGAAGGGAAAATTGTTTGTGCAAGATGATGATTAAGGCGCCTTGCTGCCGAAGTTAAATTATTTGAGCCTTCAATAAATGGTTCGACTTCTATTTTACCTTTCACCGCGACATGAAAAAAGGGCTTCGACGCAGGAACTTGATACCATTTTTTCTCTTTCGTTAAGAATGTCGGAGAAACCGTAATATGAATCACGCGTAAATCGGTTTGTGTTCGAGTCGCGATTTGTGCCGCCCCACGCTGTAAGGATGGTTCAATTCCTGGCGTTGTGCGAGTTCCTTCGGGAAAAATCAGCATGACATTGCCACGTGAGAAGCGTTCTTCACAGCGCTCTAAAAGATCGTCAGGGGCTTGGTTCGGTATATAACCTGCCGCTTTGACAATCCTTTTCATAAAAGGGTTTTCCCAAATGGCCGCTTTGACGAGGCAATCACATTGAGGAAGTTGAGAGGCGATCAGCACATAGTCAATCAAACTTGGGTGGTTGGCGACGATAATGCAGTTACGGTCGTTACGCAGTAGTTCTGCACCATCAATTCGGTAATCGATTGCTCCGGTGAACTTCATGATCTGGCAAAACGCATTGAATGAGAAACGGATTAATCGCTGTGCTTTAAGCTCTCTTTTAATGGTATTGGGATTGGTTAGCGCGATAGTCGGTAAGATTAAGAAGCTCAATACTAAGCCACCCAAACCAAAGATGGTAAAGCAGAGGCCTGTCACGAATACTCGCCAATACTGGTCTACTCTGCTCATTACGCTGTACCTGTCTCGGTGTTATTTACCCAAGACCAAGTTTGGTGCTTGCCAGCAATAGCCCACCTATTTGTACCTAATAAGATATGTTGGAGCGTTTGTAACCCTTGTGGTAACACGGAAGGTGCTTGGTTGGTCTCTACTGTCCTAGTAATAGAGTATTCACTGCCAGCGGTGAGCACTAAGCCCAGCGCATAATCAGCAAAGTTCTGTGTTTCGTACTCTTGGTAGAGCTCGGGCAGAGGTTGGTCGAAATCGATAACTAACACTCGATGCGACGGATATTGATGAAGGTAAAGATAAGCTTCGATCAGAGCGTTATGGAAAGTATCTTGCCCTGCGGCTATTGAAGTCAGTGGAATCGGTGCTTTGGCGGCAATGGTGGTTAGACCAGCTGCGGTATTATGTACCGACTGCGAGAACGCCATTGGTGAGGCATCGTCACCTTCTAATATCGACTGAATCAAAGTGGCGGTTCGATGTAACTCACCATGTCGGCTAGCAAAGACCAGATAATCAATCGAGGTGTCTTTTAATAGGGTTAACGCGGTTTGGACAGCAAGTTTGCTTTGCACACTCATTCGGCGGCGCATCATTGGAGGAATAGCTTTAAATTCAGTTGAGCCATCTTGTGGCCAATCTAAATTAGTGCTCCACGCTTGCCATTCAGCAATAGAATTGAGCCCCGCTGAATTTGCAGACCATTTCTCAATATTAAACGACATTAATTGGGATTGATTTGACATAGAGTATTGATTTGCTTTGAGTCTAACTAAATACTATGCGCGCTTATAAATAAACACAGATAAGGAATTTAAATGAAATTACTAAAAATAGCAGTTTCAATGTTATTCATATTCGTTCTTGCAGGATGTGGACGCGTCCAACCTGTAATGAATGTTGAGGATACTCCAGTTGCACTGAATCTTCAAAGTAAACAGGTTAAATCAGCTATTTCTGAATCTGCTGAAAATCGAGGCTGGTTGGTTTCAGAAATAAAGCCTGGTTTGATCCGCGCTGAATTGTATGTTCGTTCGCACCACGCTGTGGTTGAAATTCCTTATAGTGATAAGTTTTACTCTATTCTTTACGTTGAATCAGAGAATTTGAAGTACGACGATGGTGAAATACACCGTAATTACAACCGTTGGGTTAATAACTTAAACGTTGATATTAAACGTAAGCTTGCGCAAATGGCAGCTGAGTAACTCTCTATTATTTAAAGTTAGGTTTTTCGTGTCGGAATATAAATTAGATCCATTCAACGCATTAGAAGCAAAAACAGAAGCGCAGAAATTGTCTTTCGCTCCGATTGTTTTTCATACTGCTCGTACACTTCGTGATTTAGGCATTTTGAAAGCGTTAGATGACGCGGGCAACGAGGGTTTACCAGCAGAGTCTATCTCTGAATCGACCGGTGTCTCTGAGTACGGCGTGAAAGTCCTGCTCGATATGGCGTTAAGTGCTCATATTGTGACTTGGGAAAAGCCTAACTACAAAATGGCTAACCTTGGTTTCTACCTTCTGCATGATGGTATGACTAACGCAAACATGGATTTCACAGCCGATGTTTGTTATGCCGCGATGATGCATCTAACAGAAGCGATTGAAGAAGGCACACCTGCAGGCTTGAAAGAGTTGGGTGATTGGGAAACCATTTACCAAGGCTTGTCTCAATTGCCAGAAAAAGCAAAAGAGAGTTGGTTCAAGTTTGATCACTTCTATTCGGATCGCTCGTTCCCTGTGTTACTTGAAAAAGTCTTCAGCAAGAAACCTAAGTCGCTGGTGGATATCGGCGGCAACACGGGTAAGTGGGCGATGCAATGCTGCAACCATGATGCGGACGTTGAGGTGACGATTGTTGATTTGCCACAGCAGCTAGAAATGGCAATGGCAAACGCGGCAAAGCATGGTCATCAAGAGCGAGTCACGCCATTCCCAGCGAATATGCTCGATAAACAGCAAACTCTGCCAACGGGCGCGGATGTTTGGTGGATGAGTCAGTTCCTTGATTGTTTCTCGCCAATGGAGATTCTGAGCATATTAAAGCGCGTTCGCTCTCATATGTCAGAAGATGCGACTGTCTATATCCTTGAACTGTTTTGGGATTCACAGAAATACGATGCGGCTTCTTATAGTTTAAACGCGACGTCTCTCTACTTTACCTGCTTGGCCAATGGCAACAGTCGTTTTTACCGCAGTGAAGATTTCTTAGAGATTGTTGAAGAAGCAGGCTTTGAAGTGGTAACGCGTACCGACGATATCGGTCTTGGTCACACGCTTCTAGAATTGAAAGCTGGCGCGCAATAAAAATAACAAACATGGCTTAAATAATGAAAAAACTATCAACTCAAGTGGTGATCATCGGAGCTGGGCCATCAGGGTCTATTGCTGCGTCTTTACTTCATAAAAAAGGCATCGATGTTCGAGTGATTGAAAAGAGCGTATTCCCTCGCTTTTCTATTGGTGAAAGCCTATTACCAGCTTGTATGGAAGTGATTGAACAGGCTGGGATGACTGACGCAGTGATCAACGCTAACTTCCAATACAAAGATGGCGCTGCCTTTCGCAAAAATGGCGTTTATACGGCGTTTAATTTTGAAGACAAGTTCTCTTCTGGCCCTGGAACTACGTTTCAGGTTCAGCGAGGTGCCTTTGATAAGGTTTTGGCAGATACGGCTGAGGCGCAGGGTGTCTGCATTGATTACCAACATGAGTTAATGGGCATTAATTTCACCGACGACAGCACCATTTTAGATGTACAAGTGCTGGGTGGAGAGCGTTATCAGATAGAAGCGCAATACGTTCTGGATGGCAGTGGTTTTGGTCGAGTGCTACCAAAAATGCTTAACTTGGCAGAGCCGTCATCGCTCCCTCCACGCAAAGCTATTTTTACGCACATTAACGATCATATTGCAGAGGTGGATACCGATCTTGAATATGACCGAAATAAAATTCTTATCTCTGTGCATCCAATCAACCCTGATGTTTGGTATTGGTTGATCCCGTTTAGTAACGGTGTCTCTTCGTTTGGTGTCGTAGGAGAGCCTAAGTTCTTTGAGTCCTATCCAGAAGACAAGATTGCTGCAATTAAACAGCTGTCAGCGGAAGAGCCGGGCTTGGCTGAGATACTGGCAAGCGCCGAGTATCCAAACCCTGCGGGTGAAATTGGTGGCTATTCTGCCAATGTAAAACATTTGGCGACGGATAAGTACGCGTTGCTTGGCAATGCCGGCGAGTTCCTTGACCCGGTGTTCTCGTCAGGCGTGACGATTGCGATGAAGTCGGCACAGTTTGCGGTTGAGTGTGTCGAAAAGCAACTTAACGGTGAGAAGGTAGATTGGGAACGCGATTATGCCGCTCCTTTGATGGTTGGTGTAAACACCTTTAGAACGTATGTTGAGGGGTGGTACTCAGGTACTTTGCAGGATGTGATTTTCTATCAAGATCCAAATCCAAAGATTAAGCAGATGGTGTGCTCAATTCTGGCGGGTTACGCATGGGATCAAGCCAACCCTTATGTGAAAGAGTCTAAGCGCCGATTGGCGACACTGGCTGAGATATGCCGAAACTAGGTAATCGATTTTGTATGTAGCAATACTCTAAATTGCCACGATGGATCGTCATAAATTAAAAACAGCCGCAATGTGCGGCTGTTTTTGTATCTGAAAAATATGGGCGGTCAGCTTAATCGGATTTAAGCCTATTTTAAGTCGATGCTGTTCAATCGTCCCATAAATATAAGTAGATCAATTACGTCTTTGTGAGCATCAAGCAGCGCACGTTTGGTTTGGCTATAAGCTGCAAGTCGGCCGTGCTTTCTGATTGAACATACCTTGGTTTTGTACTTGTAGTCACCATTCTCAGAGAAGACGCGCCACTTAGCGATGTAGCACTCGTCGCGGTGTTCAGGATCACTCTGAGTTGGATTTGGTTTGAATACAATTTTGGGTTCTAGACTATGAGGCAGGCGCGTCATCAGGTAGGGCTCTTTGAGGACTTTGGGCCAAAATTTGCCCCATAGCTGTCTGCCCAGTTCATCTCTTAATTTAATGGTTTTCTTCAGTGCTTTGTCTTCACCCATACGAACAAAACCGACCGACCGATGCAACACCGTATCTTCGGGAGTATGAATGTGGATCTTAAAAGCGGTTTTACCTTTCGAGATAAAGCGGTAACCGGTAGCACCAATTAGATTATTCTGACTCATAGTTTGCTAAGTGATGATTATGTTATTAATAAGATTACGCCAAATACTGCAAAACCGAAACTAATACCCATGAAAAAAATAAAGCCTTAACAAAAGTGCTAAGGCTTTATTAGAAACTGTGAGGCGGGCGTGTCGCTAACTACATGATTTTCTGCATCACATCACCAATTTGAATGCTTCCAGCAAGGCTTGGTTGGTCGATCGTCAGTTCTGCTTCGTTTTCATAAACGCGAGAAACGGTCAGTGTGATATCGCTTTGAGATACCTTATTACGTGGCAAGCCGCGTTGGTCGATAAACGAACCTGTGTGCCACAGTTGCAGTTTGTCACCTTGTTGAACACCATGCATTCGACCTAAATCAATGGTCACCGTGTTACCAAATACCGCTGCCACCTCTGGAAGCGTGATCTTACATGACACTTCAGATTCCAAGTCCAACATAATATTGCGGCTAACACGCAGCATCATACTGCCGTAGGTTGATGCCCAGAAACGAGCACTGCGGGTGTCGACTTCACTGGTCTTAGCAAATGGCCACTTTGCCACTTCACGATAGCTACGGTTGTAAACCTGATGTCCTGTTTTACCATCGAAGACTTGCATCTCTAACGCAAACTGGCGATTGATGATGTCGTCTTTCAACAGTTTGGACTCGATGGTCGCGGTTAAATCGGTAATGTCGCCACCAATGATGTATTGTGCGCCAGTGTCTTGGGCGATCATCTTGATCACTTCAGGTCGACGTTTGTCGATGTTGTAATTGGTCGTGCCAACGGAAACAAAGCTGCGAGACTCTTGCGCCAGCTGTCGATCTACGACATGACCAAAATCATCACCGATGTTATAGATTCTGCCCATTACAGCTTGCTGTGGGGAAGTCACATCGATGTTGCCGACCAAAAATGTCTTCTTATATTGGCTCTCATGGCAAGCATTTGCCGAAGGATAGATATCGATCCTTGCGGTGATCATTATATTGCCACTGCGTTTTTTCTCTTTTTCTACCAAGATGTAGCGCACTTCATGATTGGTAAATTGAAACTCTTTCTTGTTTGCGTCGAGGTACGGCGTGAGGTTGGAGATACTACCAATATCAGCACCTGAGAACTGGATCGCTTTATATACCGCGTCTTCCAGAGCATGAACCCTTGCCGTTTCCTCTGAGGATACGATGGCTGCGGTACCGGTAACTTCATACCAAGAGGCATGAGCACTGAAGCTTATGGTTATCAGTGAACTTATTGAAAATAAGTAAGAAATTATTTTTTTCATCTATTCGTTACCAGTTGGGTATAAATATTGCTTAACAAATAACTATAAGCTTGAAGCTGACTTAAGTGCGTTTTTCTTAATCTGAACCATTAATGAAAAGCAAAGACTGTTCCAACATTGTAATCCATTGAAAAGAATAATGGTGAGAACATATTGGAACAGGGAGCACTAAACCTATCTGGAGATAAGAGAATGAAAAAATGGCTCGTAGTAATGAGTGTCATGTTGTTGACCTCATGCGCTTATTCGCCAATCTATAACGGCAAGTCTGAATATTCAGGCAGTCAGTTTATGTTGATGGATAGCCCTCGTCATACCATGGATTTCTTCGTGGAAAGTATGACCGAAGATCTGATCATTTCGAATACGAGTATCTCAGCAAGAACTCCGATAGCGATTACGTCGTTTGTTGACCTGCAACACATGGACACAACGAACTGGCTAGGAAACTCGGTATCAGAAGGTTTCATTCATCAGTTTCAGCGTCGTGGCTTCAAGGTTGTTGATTTCAAAACAACAGGTTCTATTCAAGTGACTCATCAAGGTGACTTTGCGTTAAGCCGCGATTGGAAAGACTTAGCTCAAGAACAAGACGTACAGTACGTACTGACAGGCACTATGCTTCGCCAAGAAGGCGGTGTACTAGTAAATGCTCGCGTTGTTGGCATGCAAACTCGAATTGTAGTGGCGACGGCACAAGGCTTCTTACCTGCAGACCGTATTGGCCGTGACCTAGATACTCTCAACAGTATTCGAACTCAAGATGGCGTGATCATTCGTTCCGATCCAACGATCAGTCAGCCTTATACTGTTATTCTTCGCCCTTAGGAGTTCGAGATGAAGAAGTTAATGTTTGTTGTTGCCGCTTTATTGCTTGTTGGCTGTCAGCCATTGCAGAGCATGAGACCTGATGATTTCTTAGTGGCTGTTGGCTATGCGAGTATCAGTGAGCAGAAAGGTCGTAACGACGAAGAGAGACGTATCCGCGCGATGAGAGCCTCTAAGATCGATGCTTATCGTGAGCTTGCTGAACAGGTTTACGGCATGCGAGTAAGCGGTCGAGCAGAACTTGAAGATCAACGGCTTGGTACAGAGCGTACGTCAGGTGCGGTTGATGGTGTTATCCGTGGCGCAGAAGTGGTGCGCAGTTACCCTGTGGGTGATAGCTACGTAACAGAGCTTCAGTTGGATATTCGCAAGATGGATCAGCTACGTAACTACGGTGAAGTTCAGGCAGTACCTGAGAAGAGACAACAAACACTGTTCTAATTTCGGTGTTCGAATTGAATATTCAGTGATATTGGTTGCTACTCGCTTTCCAGATGGCATATCGGCAACCAATAACTAATATGGATGTAAAAGCGGCAAGTATGAAAATACTTGCCGCTTTTTTGTTTATCGATTTTGTCAGGGTGTTCAAAGGCTGATTAGAAATTTTGATAAAGAACAACGACAGAAATAGCCTGAGATACAGACTTAAGTAGGAGTGTTGTTGAAGAGGTAGCTTAACTAGGCTTTTACGTTGGTTCCCAGCGTGGAAATAGTATGCGTTTGACCACCGGCATTGTAGGTCATGCCAATTTTACCGTGGCTTTGCTGCATCATATTGCTGAGTTTTTTGAAGCTAAGGTGTGCTCGATTCAAGGCTTCGCCATTAACAAGGTTCGCTTGCTGGCAATCGTGCACTATCGACTGGATCTTTGTGACTAACTGAGCAAGTTCAGGATTCTCGGTCAGTTCTGAGATATTGGTATGGGTCGCGATTCGCTGATCGGTTGATCTTAATTGTTCAACAAGGACTACTTTTTCTTTGGCGATTCGCTCAATATCGTTTGATTGTCGGCTCGTAATAGCGGTTTTCTCTGAACTTAATAATTCAGATAAGGCTTTGGCATTTTGAAGTTGAAAATTAACTAAATCTGCTAGTGCCGCCATAACGTAAACCTATTCATAACCTCGTATGCTTTAAGACAATCACTTCAATCAAAAGTGAGTGTTGGCTTAAAGACCTTTTAATTCATCTTCGAACTTGATCATGTTGTCTGCCAGTTTTTCTGGATCAACAGTGTATGAACCGTTCGCAATCGCTTCTTTGATCGCTGCTACTTTCACAGAATCAAAGCTTGGCTGTGCTGCCATATCTTGGTGGAGCTGACCAATCGCTTTGCCTTGTTGGCTCAGTGAAACCGCATCTTTGCTTGCTGGTGATTTAGTTGATACATCAGAGCGTGATGCCTCAGAACTAGAATCAGAGCGTACTGCTGATCGGTTAGTGGTCGTTAGGGTTTGCCCTGAACGAATATTATCAATGCCTGCCATAGTTAAGCCTTTTTCTTCAAAAATGGGAACCTGTACAGTCAATATCGACCAAGGGTTCGAATACTTTAGCAATTTTTAGCTCAATAGTCGAAAAGCGACAAAACACCGCCGCCGTCACATTTGGCGTTAGAGTAGAGAGTGAAATCGCTAACGATACCGTCAATTTAGAAGTAAAGAGTTAAAAGTAAACCGTGACTTCAGACATGCTGGTAACAATCCCTTCAATTATACGCTGTGATTTATCATTTTTCACTCTTACTTGATCACCCATAGAGCCATCGGTAAGCGCAGTTCCTTTGGTGGTAATGGTCATGCCACCTTTTACTGCCTGTATGATAACCTTCTCGTTTCGGCACACGACACAGATATCACCTCTTTCTACAACATCGCCCGGTCTTAGGTCCTTTTTTACCTTAGCGCCGATGACTTGTTGTGGGGCTGTGAAACCTTGGCGACGAAACTTGTTAAGAGAAATCATAGCGGTGGTGACATCGTATTGACCGACGATTTCGCCTCTCGCGAGTGAACGAGTGGTGGTGACAAGGGGCACCGACATCGAAAGACGCACCGGTACATAAACGCGCCACTCATCAGGAACACATTGCACTAAAACCGTAATACTGCTGCGGGTATTGGTGGTCGTTGAAGCGCTGGTCTCTAAAGGCACTGGGCAGTCTGTCGCTTTGATTCTTGAGTCAACATTTGCTGAATTAACAAAGAGTTCGCCACCTTGTGGCTGCTCAACTGTATCAAGGATATGTTGCTCCGCTGCAGACTGAATCATCTCAATTTGTTCTGGGGTCGCAGCTTGTACAAAAAAACTAAACAATATTGATAAAATGCCGATAAACTTAGCGACAGTTTTAAAAGTAGCTCTACACATTGCTATGGAAAGAGGTGGCAAATTTGTTTTATAATACGTCATTCCGTTTCTCTGGTGGTTCGTAGCCTGCAGTAGACTAACACTTTTTATACAAAAAAGTTTGATATGGAGATGAGCTCATGACGGGTATTCTTGATTCGGTGAATCAGCGTACGCAACTCGTCGGTCAAAACCGATTAGAATTACTAACCTTTCGCCTAATGGGGCGTCAGCGTTACGGCATTAATGTCTTTAAAGTAAAAGAAGTGCTGCAATGCCCTAAGCTGACAAAGATGCCAAACTTGAACCCACTGGTTAAAGGTGTAGCACACATTCGTGGCCAAACGATCTCTGTGATCGACTTGAGCTTAGCGATTGGTGGCCGTCCTACAACGGATATTGAAAAGTGTTTTGTGGTTATCTCTGAGTTTAACCGAACCATTCAAGGTTTCTTGGTAAGTTCAGTTGAGCGCATTATTAACATGCACTGGGAATCGATTCTTCCGCCGCCAGATGGCGCAGGTAGAGCTAACTACCTGACAGCGGTAACCAACATTGATAATGAATTGGTAGAAATTCTTGATGTTGAGAAGATCCTTGCAGAAATTTCTCCTGTTGATGAAACAATGGACAGCAAGATTGCTGAAGATATTGCGAAAGTAGAACAAGAGAAAGAACTGGTTCGCCGCATCTTGATTGCTGATGACTCGACCGTTGCTCGTAAGCAGGTTCAACGTGCTATTGAGTCGATTGGTTTTGAAGTTATCTCGGTGAAGGATGGTAAAGAAGCCTACGAGAAGCTGATACAGATGTCATCAGAAGGCAGTATTTACGATCAGATTTCATTGGTGATTTCTGATATCGAAATGCCAGAAATGGATGGATACACGCTGACTGCTGAGATTCGTCGTCACGCCGAACTTAAAGATTTATACGTAATTTTACACTCATCGTTGAGTGGTGTATTTAACCAAGCCATGGTTGAGCGTGTTGGAGCTAACTCCTTCATCGCTAAATTCAACCCAGATGAGCTTGGTGCAGCTGTAAAAGCTGCGTTAACTAACTAAAAGAGACATTAATGACTGCTATAACAATAAGTGATCAAGAGTATCGCGATTTCAGCCGTTTCTTAGAATCTCAATGTGGCATTGTATTAGGTGACAGCAAGCAGTATTTAGTGCGCAGTCGTCTAAGCCCATTAGTAACGAAGTTTAAGTTAGCTTCTTTGTCTGATTTGTTGAGAGATGTAGTAACAGGTCGAAACCGTGAGCTGCGTGTGGCTGCTGTCGATGCCATGACGACGAACGAGACACTTTGGTTCCGTGATACTTACCCGTTTGCTGTGCTTGCGGATAAGCTTCTACCGGAAATAGCGGCAAATAAACGTCCTATTAAGATTTGGTCTGCGGCAAGCTCTTCAGGCCAAGAAGCATACTCAATGGCAATGACGATTCTTGAAACTCAAGCTCGTAAGCCAGGTATGCTGCCAAATGTATCGATTACCGCAACTGACATCTCAGCAAGTATGTTGGATATGTGCCGCACTGGCGCTTACGACAACCTTGCATTGGGACGTGGACTTTCTCCAGAGCGCCGTCGTACTTTCTTTGAAGATGCGGGCGATGGCCGTATGAAAGTGAAAGATAACGTCAAGCGCATGGTGAACTTCCGCCCTCAGAACCTGATGGACAGCTATGCATTGTTAGGCAAGTTCGACATTATTTTCTGTCGTAACGTGCTGATTTACTTCTCGCCTGATATGAAGTCAAAGGTACTTAACCAGATGGCAAATAGCCTGAACCCTGGTGGGTACTTACTATTGGGCGCGTCTGAATCGTTAACAGGCTTAACCGATCGTTTTGAAATGGTTCGCTGTAATCCAGGCATCATCTACAAATTAAAGTAACGAGCGGCACCGATATTAGGTGTAAGGTTACCGTCTAAATTTAAAACCCAGCCAAGTGCTGGGTTTTCTTTTTCCTGCTTAAGCTATATCTTTAAGTCAGAGTGACATTCCAATTTACTCTATTTTTTGGCTTGTTTATTGCAAGTTTACCCACGAGTAACCTGTAAAAGCATTGATAGACCGCCTTGTTTAAAAAGTTGGTATATATATTGCTTTGGTTATTTCATAACAGTCAGTTCTTGAGTTGAGGTTTACATGGCTATTTCTTTTGACAATGCTTTGGGCATTCACCAGCACACAGTTGGTGTACGTGAGCGTAACGCTGAGGTGCTTTCCACCAATATCGCGCAAGCAAACACGCCTGGGTATAAAGCAAAGGGATTAGACTTTAAGAAATCACTGCAAGCGGCAAGTTCTGGGGCAAGCATTGGTCTTAGCCGTACAGATGGTCGGCACATTTCTGCCTCAACAACGGTGAACGGGGAAACGAAGTATCGCATTCCTACCCAACCTGATACAGGAGATGGCAACACGGTTGATTTGGATTTGGAAAGAAACCTTTTCATGCAAAACCAAATTAGGCATCAAGCCTCTCTCGACTTCTTAGGAAGTAAGTTCAAGAATTTAACTAAAGCGATTAAAGGGGAATAATTAGATGAGTTTATTCAATGTATTCAATGTGACTGGTTCTGCGATGAGTGCTGAATCTGTTCGTCTAAATACGACCTCGAGCAACCTTGCGAACGCGGACAGTGTAAGTAGTTCTGCTGAAGAAACTTACAAGGCTCGTCACGCAGTGTTCGGCGCTGAGTTAAATAAAGCACGCAACAGTGGTCACACTGTGCCTGTGAAAGTATTAGGTATTGTGGAAAGCGATAAGCCGCTAAGCGCGGAGTACAACCCGGATCACCCATTAGCGAACAACGAAGGCTATATCTACAAGCCTAATGTCAACGTTATGGAAGAAATGGCAAACATGATTTCGGCATCACGTGCGTACCAAACAAACGTACAGGTTGCTGACTCGAGTAAACAAATGCTGCTGCGTACGCTGCAGATGGGTCAATAAGGATAAGGAGGTAGCACATGGCTGGAATCAACAACAATGTTGGTCAAAGCGGCTTGTCCTATGTTGACCAGCTGAAGAGTCTTCAAGATGGCGCTAAAAAGCCCGACGAAACAACAGGTAAGCAGGATCTTAAACAAGAAGACTTCTTATCTTTGTTGACTAAGCAACTAGCACAACAAGACCCTTTCAAGCCGGTTAGCAATGACCAGATGATTGCGCAAATGGCTTCATTTGCGACCGTAGATGGCATTGGCAAAATGAATACACAGTTTGAAAGCTTGAATTCATCAATGACCTCTAACCAAGCTCTTCAGGCCTCCTCTTTAGTTGGGCGTGATGTATTGGTTCCTGGTGCGGCAGGTGTAAAACCCGGTGATGGCGGTATGGCGGCAATGGTTAAGCTTCCTCAGGCAATGGACAATGTAATGGTCCGTGTTGAGAACGAAGTTGGCCAATTGGTTCGCACATTTGATATCGGCTCTAAACCATCTGGTGATACACGTGTTGAATGGGACGGAAAAGACGAAGACGGTAACCCATTGCCGGCCGGTAAATACAACGTGAAAGCGTCGGGTTTGCTGGATGGCGAGAACACAGAGTTCCAAGTTTCCAGTTATGCGAACGTGAACAGTGTGCTTCTTGGTAAGGGCGATGGCAACGTACTACTCAATCTGGCTGGTTTCACATCGCCAGTACGACTTGCTGAAGTACTAGAAGTTGGTAAAGCGTAGCTCTTTATTGAGTGACTATGCTAGCTAGATAGATTAGGAGAATAATGGAATGTCATATGTAGCTTTAAGCGGCCTATCCGCTGCACAATTAGACCTTAATACAACCAGTAACAACATTGCGAACGCAAACACATTTGGCTTTAAAGAGTCTCGTGCCGAGTTCGGTGATGTTTATTCAAGCTCGTTGTTCACTAACGCAAAAACGACGGCAGGTGGCGGTGCGCAAGCTAGCCAAGTGGCGCAACAGTTCCACGAAGGTTCAAGTATTTATACGAACAACCCAATGGACTTACGTGTAAGTGGTACAGGTTTCTTTGCAGTATCGAAAGACCGCATGGTGCCAGAGATTAACGAATTAACGCGTAATGGTGCATTTCACCTAAACAAAGACAACTACATGGTTACCGCTAACGATGAGTTTCTTTTAGGTTACGATGTTGATCCAAACTCGGGTGAAGTTCTTTCTTACGCGCCAAAGCCTCTCGACATTCCTGCTGAGTTTGGTAAGCCAAAACAGACAGAAAACATTGAAGTAGGGGTTAACCTTCCTGCAAACGGTGATCTTAAAGACCCGGCTGCATTTAACTTCAAAGATGCTGATACTTATAACCGTGCAACGTCTTCGACGGTATACGATTCTATGGGTCAGTCTTACAAGTTAACGACTTACTACCTCAAAGATCAGACTCAACCAAACACTTGGCAAACGTACTACACCATGTCAGATGAGAACGGTGAAAAGCCGGTCAACATTACTGGTGGTGATGCGACGAATGCACAAGGTCATGTTGGTCACACAATGAAGTTCAACAATGACGGTACTTTAGCAAGCCTAAACAATGGTCAGCCGATTAACTCGGAACCACTGGGTGCTGGCGCGAACCCAATTGACTTGAACGGTGCTGATCCAACTCAAGTGCTTAAGTTTGGTCTAGATTCGTCAACTCAGTTTGCCGCTCCGTTTGAATTGACTAAGTTTGATGAAGATGGCGCGACAACAGGTTTCTTAACAAAAATCGATTTCGATGAGTACGGCAGTGTTCTAGGTACTTACTCAAATGGTGAAAACGTGATGCTTGGCCGTGTAGGCTTGGTTCGTGTACCAAATGAGCAAGGTCTGGATAAGAAAGGCGGTACTCAATGGGATTCTACCAACGACTCTGGTGACAAGATCTGGGGTGAATCGAACAAAGGTTCATTTGGTAGCATCAACAACGGCTCACTAGAGCAGTCGAACATCGATATGACTCAAGAACTGGTTGATTTGATTTCTGCTCAACGTAACTTCCAGGCGAACTCGCGTTCTCTAGAAGTACACAACCAGCTACAACAGAATATTCTTCAGATTCGTTAATCGTTTAAAGCGTTTGAATCATCTGCGAATACCCAATTCAATGTTATTGAATTGGGTATTGTTGTTTGTCTTTTTATTTGCCGCCCCTATTGCCGCCCGGTAATGCCACTGGCAACAATTCTTCCTCAATGATCCTTTGATGATCACCCTTCTTGTTCGTTTTCTATTTAAATTATTGATAAATAACAGTTAAAAATATTGGCACAGTGTTTGCTTTATTAGCCCCAGAAGATGATTTTTGGAGCAAAATTATGGATCGCGCACTGTTTCTTGCCATGAGTGGCGCTAAGCAAAATATGCAAGCTTTGCAGCTACGTGCAAACAACCTTGCCAACGTAAGTACAACGGGTTTCCGTGCTGATTTAGCACAGGCACGTTCAATGCAAGCGTATGGCGAAGGCATGCCTACTCGTGTTTTCAGCATGGCAGAGCGTCCGGGTCATAATTTCGCTCAGGGTAGTGTGGTTACTACTGGCCGAGATCTAGACGTTACCATTCAAGGTGATGGTTGGATTTCAGTGATGGACAATACTGGCCGTGAAGGTTTAACACGTAACGGTAACCTAAGGGTTGACCAAAACGGTTTACTAACCAACGCAAGCGGTCACTTAGTGCTTGGTGAAAACGATGCACCAATCACGCTGCCAATCCCAATCAGCAAAGTAGAAATTGGTACAGACGGTACGATCTCTGTCATTCCTCAAGGCGCTCCAGCTGAAGAATTGGCCGTGGTTGATCGTATTAAGCTTGTACGTCCAGACAACCAAAGTTTGTTTAAAGACACGAATGGTCTATTCCGTTCGAAAAACCCAGATCAGGCATACGAAGCAGATGCAGCGGTAACGTTGCTAAAAGGTGCTATCGAAGGCAGTAACGTAAATGCCGTAGGTGAAATGACCAGCCTAATTGACTTACAACGTCAGTTTGAAATGCAGGTCAAAATGATGAGCACAGCAGAGGAAATGGACAAGTCGTCTGATTCACTGCTTCGTATGAGCTAATAGAATTTAAAGGACATTGCTATGCATCCAGCATTATGGGTAAGTAAAACGGGTTTAGACGCCCAACAAACCAATATCTCAACGATTTCGAACAACCTTGCCAACGCCTCAACCATTGGTTTTAAAAAGAGCCGCGCGGTATTTGAAGATCTGTTCTACCAGAATATTAATCAACCGGGTGGTCAATCGTCTCAGAATACTGAGCTGCCAAGTGGTTTGATGCTGGGTGCCGGTTCTAAGGTCGTCGCGACTCAAAAAGTGCACACTCACGGTAACGCACAAACGACATCTAACAGCCTAGACATGATGATTGAAGGCGACGGTTTCTTCCAAGTTGAAATGCCAGACGGTGAAACAGGTTACAGCCGCAATGGTCAGTTCACACTGAACGGTGAAGGCGCGATCGTAACGTCGGGCCAAGGTTATCCTCTACAACCAGAAATTGTGATTCCTGAAGACGCGATCTCGGTAACGGTTGGTAACGACGGTGAAGTATCGGTTCGTCTACGTGGCGAGCAAAACAACGTCGTGGTTGGTCAAATTACCATTACTGACTTTGTAAACCCAGGTGGTCTAGAGCCAGTAGGTCAAAACCTTTATTTGCCAACTGGCGCGAGTGGCGACCCACAAGAGGGTGTACCGGGTTTTGATGGCCTGGGTAACATCCGCCAATCGATGCTAGAAACATCGAACGTAAACGTAACCGAAGAGCTGGTAAACATGATTGAAGCTCAGCGTGTATACGAAATGAATTCGAAAGTTATCTCGTCAGTAGACAAGATGATGAGCTTTGTTAACCAACAGCTGTAATTGGTTTATTCGCCGTTTACTTTTTTAATTAATCTATCTGTTTTTGCTAATTGACCCATTTACCACTGCCTGCTGAGAGTATATCGCCATGAAACGTATTTTTTGTTTAGCCCTGTTAGCTTCGATGACTGGTTGTACAGTACTGGATCCAATTGAGACGCCAGCACAAGAGAACGCGACCACAGTGGTTGATGCGGTTGAAGGCGATAAGTCGGCAGAAGAAAGTTCAGGAATTATCGACACGCTTCGTGGGCGAACCGATCCAATTGCTGGTGACCCTGCATGGGCGCCAATCAACCCCAAGCAGAAGCCAGAGCATTATGCAGCGGCAACGGGCTCACTGTTTAATGTGAACCACATTGGCAGCATGTATGACGACTCAAAGCCTCGTGGTATTGGTGACATCATCACTGTAGCGCTAGATGAGAGTACTCGAGCGACCAAAAAAGCCAACGCAGACATGTCTAAGTCGAATGATGCATCGATGGAGCCGCTGGCTGTTGGTGGTCAAGAGCTGACGATCGATAAGTACAACTTCTCTTACGATCTGAGCAACACCAATACTTTTGCTGGTGATGCATCAGCCAACCAAAGTAACAGCATCAGCGGCTATATCACCGTAGAAGTGATCGAAGTATTAGCCAATGGCAACCTAGTGGTTCGTGGTGAGAAGTGGATGACACTGAACACCGGCGATGAGTACATCCGCCTAAGCGGTACCATCCGTCCAGACGATATTGATTTTGAAAATACCATTGCTTCAAACCGTGTTTCTAACGCACGAATTCAGTACTCAGGGACTGGCGTACAGAAAGATATGCAAGAGCCTGGATTCTTGGCACGATTCTTTAATGTATCTCTGTAGAGCTTGATAGGACGACGACATACTGACAGCCTCTATCACTCAGCCACATTTAGCTAAGCTATTATAAATTAAAGCAATACAGACAGGTTACTCAATGAAAAAACTGACACTCGTACTATTCGGCATGCTATTTCTTGCCACCAGTGCCCATGCTGCGCGAATCAAAGACGTGGCAAAAGTGGCGGGTGTTCGTAGTAACCAACTTGTCGGTTATGGTTTGGTCACGGGCTTGCCGGGTACTGGTGAGACAACTCCCTTTACCGATCAAACATTTAACGCAATGCTGCAAAATTTTGGCATCCAATTGCCGCCCGGCACTAAGCCAAAAACCAAAAACGTCGCGGCTGTTATTGTGACTGCTGAACTGCCAGCATTCTCTAAGCAAGGCCAAGAAGTTGACGTAACCGTTTCTTCTATCGGTTCAGCAAAAAGCCTTCGTGGTGGTACCTTGCTACAGACCTTCTTGAAAGGTCTAGACGGTCAAGTGTATGCGGTCGCGCAGGGTAACTTGGTGGTAAGTGGCTTTAGTGCACAAGGTAACGACGGTTCTAAGATTGTCGGTAACAACCCTAACGTTGGTATCATCTCTAGCGGTGCGACGGTTGAACAAGAGATCCCAACGCCATTCGGTCGTGGTGACTACATCACCTTCAACCTAATCCAATCAGATTTCACAACGGCTCAGCGTATGGCTGATGCGGTTAATAATTTCCTAGGCCCACAAATGGCTTCAGCGGTAGACGCAACTTCAGTAAAAGTTCGTGCACCGCGTGAAATCAGCCAGCGTGTAGCATTCTTGTCGGCTATCGAAAACATCGAGTTCGACCCTGCTGAAGGCTCTGCAAAAATCATTGTCAACTCTCGTACAGGTACGATTGTGGTTGGTAAGCACGTTCGCCTAAAAGCGGCGGCGGTCACCCACGGTGGTATGACGGTTGCAATTAAAGAAAATCTAAACGTAAGCCAACCGAATGCATTCTCTGGTGGCCAAACGGTAGTGGTCCCTGATTCTGATATCGAAATCACGGAAGGCGATGGTAAGATGTTCAAATTTGAACCTGGCCTAACGCTGGACGATTTGGTACGCGCAGTCAATGAAGTGGGCGCTGCACCTTCTGATTTAATGGCAATCCTTCAAGCACTGAAACAAGCGGGTGCGATTGAAGGACAATTGATCATTATCTAAGGAATAAAGCATGATTAAGAATAACAATGACATCGGCTTTATTCACGACATCGGTAGTTTAGACCGTCTTCGTCAACAAGCGGTAAACGGTGAAGAAGGTAGCGAGAAAGAAGCATTAACCGCGGCGGCAAAACAGTTTGAATCGATTTTCACCTCGATGTTGTTTAAGTCAATGCGCGATGCTAACTCGAGCTTTAAGTCGGATATGTTGAACAGCCAGAACGAGCAGTTCTATCGTCAGATGCAAGATGACCAAATGGCGAGTGAGTTAAGCGCTTCAGGTTCATTAGGTCTTGCAGATATGATCGTGGCTCAACTAAGCGCTGGCCAAGCAAGCGATACGTCTGAAGAGAAGGTTCGCAGTGAAGGCTTTGATGCTTCATTGCAAAGACCGCAATATTCAGGCCGTTCGGAAGAGCGAGCGTCAGACGTTCAACCTGCGCAAGCAGCAAAACAGCCAGTATCCTTTGATTCTCCAGAATCGTTTGTGACCTCAATGAAGCCTTACGCGGAAAAAGCGGCAAGTGCGCTTGGTGTGGACTCGTCTCTTCTATTGGCACAAGCTGCCCTTGAAACGGGTTGGGGTTCTAAAATGGTTAAGAACTCTTTGGGCAACAGCAATAACTTATTTAACATCAAAGCAGATAGAAGTTGGAAGGGCGATAAGGTCGCGACTCAAACTCTTGAGTTCCATGGCAAAACCGCCGTTAAAGAGTCAGCTTCCTTCCGTTCTTACTCTAATTTCGAAGATAGCTTTAATGATTACGTGAAGTTCTTGAACGAAAATCCAAGATACGAAACGGCGCTACAGCATCAAGGCAATTCAGAGAATTTCATCAAAGGTATTCATCAGGCTGGTTACGCAACTGACCCTAACTATGCAGACAAGGTTTTACGAGTTAAAGCCAAGATTGATGAGATGAACTAGCGTCATAAATCAACATAGAGAGCTTGCTACTGGCAGGCTCTTTTCTTCTCCGTCCCTTCAGTTCTTACGCGTAATCCATAGTTATCTCCTTACACTTCAATAAATTATCGTCTTTTGATTTCCTATTGTTTTTGTTGGCACATATGTTGCATTTATCTTAGTAATATACGGTTGTAGTTAATCAGTTCATTCTGGTTTTGTTAAGTTTTTTGGGGGCATTATGGCGTCGGATCTTCTGAATGTAGGGGCACAAAGTGTTCTTACGGCTCAGAGACAGCTCAACACCACAGGTCATAACATTTCTAACGCTAACACAGAGGGCTATAGCCGCCAGTCTGTGATTCAAGGTGTGAATGACCCGCGCCAGTACGGTGGGCAATCCTACGGTATGGGGGTACATGTGGAAAATGTTCGCCGCTCTTGGGATCAGTTTGCCGTCAAAGAACTTAACTTATCGACAACCAATGCCGCCAACAAAGGCGATACCGAAGCCAACCTCGATATGTTGTCGAGCATGTTGTCGTCGGTCGCTTCAAAGAAGATTCCAGAAAACCTCAACGAATGGTTTGATTCCGTTAAGACTCTCGCCGATACCCCAAATGATGTGGGTGCGCGTAAGGTCGTGTTAGAGAAAGCAGGGCTTGTAACTAAAACCTTGAATGAATTTCATGAAACAGTTCGTCAACAGTCTGATTCTACGAATAAAAAATTAGATATGGGTATCGAGCGAGTTAACCAACTTGCGTACGAGATCCGTGATGTTCAGCGTTTAATGATGCGAACTCCTGGGCCTCATAATGACCTACGAGATCAGCATGAAAAGTTGATTAATGAGCTTTCTGGTTACACCAAAGTTACGGTGACACCACGCTCAAATGCCGAAGGGTTTAATGTCCATATTGGTAATGGCCATACCTTGGTCTCTGGTAGTGAAGCGAGTCAGCTGAAGATGGTTGATGGCTTACCCGATGCACATCAGCGCCGCCTAGCGATTGTTGAAGGTAAGTCTTTAAAACCGATCACCAGCAGTGATATCGACGGAAAAATCGGCGCCATGCTAGACATGCGTGACGAACATATCCCAGCAATCATGGATGAGCTTGGTCGTTTGGCGACCGCGTTTTCATATGAGGTCAATAGTCTTCAAGAACAAGGTTTGGATCTTAACGGCAACGTAGGTAAGGACTTGTTTACCGACGTGAACTCAGAGCTGGTGGCAAAATCTCGTGTCACGGCTAGCGGGCAATCGAAAGCCGATGTTGCGGTATACATTGATGATACTTCTGCCTTAAAAGGCGGTGAGTATGGACTGAAATACGATGGCAGTGATTATGTCGTGACTAAGCCGAACGGTGAGACCGTTAAGATGGCGACCGACTCTAGCGGTAGTGCTTTTTATCTTGATGGCATGCGAGTGGAAGTACGTAACCCTCCTGAACTAGGAGAGAAACTGTTACTGCGTCCAACGCGTAATTTTGCTGCGCAGATTCATATGGAAACCAAAGACCCGAAAGACATTGCTGCGCAAAGTTATGAGGCATCGACCACGTTTGCCAAGGGTACAGCGGGATTTAAAATCCTAGAAGCAGGTCAACTGCGTGAGTTTGAAGTGATTGTCTCACCAAAAGGTGAGCAGTTTGCTGTGACGGATCCGAAGGGTAACATTTTAATGCAGCCTCAACCGTATCCGCCACAAGGGCCAGTGACCATCAACGGTACAACGTTTGAGCTCACACCCGGTGCGGTGGCAAATGATAAGTTTACGGCAAACCTTGTCCCATCAGAAGGTGACAACGGTAACCTGCGTAAGCTACAAGATCTTCAAACAGGAAAGCTGTTGAATGATGGTGAGTCTACGATTTTAGACCTTTACCACAACTTGAATACTAATACGGGCTTGAAGTCTTCAACGGCAAATCGCCTGAGTGATATTGCGACGTTAGAAAAACAGTCGGCTCAAGAACGTATAGCTTCTATCTCGGGAGTAAACCTCGATGAAGAAGCGGCAAATATGATGAAATTTCAGCAAGCGTATATGGCTTCTTCACGCATCATGCAAGCAGCCAACGATACGTTTAACACTATTTTGGCTCTGAGATAGGAAGGTATAAATGTTGAATCGTATCTCTAGCTTCCATAATTATCAGTCAGTACAAAACGACTTGCGCCGTCAAGAGAACAAGGTGCATCACAACCAAGCACAACTTGCTTCGGGTAAGAAGTTACAGTCGCCAAGTGATGACCCATTAGCGACGCACTATTTACAGAACATTGGTCAGCAGTCAGAACAGCTTAAACAGTATGTCGATGCGATTACTCTAGTCAGAAACCGTCTTGAGCATCATGAAGTATTGGTTTCTAACACTGAAGGCTTTGCTGATGAAGCAAAACGAACCGTGATGGAAATGATCAACGGTGCGCTTTCTCCAGAAGACCGTTTAGCTAAGAAGCGTGAAATTCAAGAACTGGCGAATAACTTCCTGCATTTAGCCAACTCTCAAGATGAGTCGGGTAACTACACGTTTGCAGGCACTAAGCCGAAAAATCAGCCTTTCTTTCGAGATAACGAAGGGAATGTGACATATCAAGGTGATGACTACCAACGCAAGATGCGTGTGGCAAGCAGCTTTGAAATGGCAATGAATGATCCGGGCAGCAAGATGTTTATGGAAATAGACAACCCGTTCGGTGACTACGAACCTCAGTACGAGCTTGAACCTGCGTCTGAGTTATTGCTCGGGCGTGCGACCAACAGCGATGAAGATGGGTCTACTTATAAAGTGACGTTTGTCGACATGCAGACGGGCAATTTCGCTTATCAGCTTGAAAAAGACGGCGCAGTGGTTGCGGCAGAAGATTTTGATCCTTCGACAGGCATTGTTTATGAAGGGCTGAATATTCAAATCAAAGGCCAAATCACTAAAGGTGATTCGATCACCTTAGAACCACGAGAGACTTTCTCTATCTTTGATACGTTCAAAGAGGCTGCTGAGCAGGCTGAAAACCCGGTATCGGATGCATCAGCAACAGCGAAACTGCACCAAGTAACTGAAGAGTTCCACGCTGCGTTTATCCATTTGACCAAGGCAAGAACCGATGTTGGTGCACGCTTGAGTACTTTGGATATTCAAGAGCAACAACATGAAGATTTCAAGTTGTCTTTAGCAAAAGCAAAAAGCAACTTTGAAGACTTGGATTACTCGAAAGCGATCATTGAGTTCAATGAAAACTCTCGAGCACTACAAGCTTCTCAACAAGCGTTTGGCAAAACCAAAGACCTGACCTTGTTTAACTATATTTAATGATCAATCGGTATTTAATGGTGGCTTGTCGATCACCATGGCGTTGATTCCTTGCCGTATGTGCTATGCCATACGTGCGAATGACGCCACAGTTTGCCGCTTTTTTGTACGAAGCATGATGTTTCTAGAATAGCGGCAAAAAACGGCAATAAGGAAGGTGAATGTTTTTCATCTTCTAATAGTAGAAAATCATAATTGCGCAGTGTTGTTTGTAAGCTTCTGATTTTTAGATAATTAAAAAATTATTTATATGATATTAAACTTGGCATACAACTTGTATCTGTGTTGGTTATAAATGATTAATACAGATCTTAAACCTTGTATAGGGTTTATCGAGTAATACACGGTCAGTGCTTATCCATATGAGAGTAAAGCTGGCCGCTTCGCAGAAACTTTGCGAACTCATAAGGAGAGCAAAATGGCTATCAATGTAAGCACTAACGTATCTGCTATGACAGCACAGCGTTACCTGAATAAAGCATCTAATGACTTAGCGACTTCTATGGAGCGTTTGTCATCTGGTCACAAGATCAACAGCGCGAAAGATGATGCGGCAGGTCTGCAAATCTCGAACCGTCTAACCGCTCAGTCTCGTGGTCTTGATGTGGCAATGCGTAATGCCAACGACGGTATTTCGATTGCTCAAACAGCAGAAGGCGCGATGAACGAATCGACTAACGTACTACAACGTATGCGTGATCTAGCGATTCAATCATCAAACGGCACTAACTCGCCGGCAGAGCGTACTGCACTGAACGAAGAGTCAATGGCACTTCAAGATGAGCTTAACCGTATTGCGGAAACCACATCGTTTGGTGGTCGTCGTCTACTGAACGGTTCATTCGGTGAAGCTTCATTCCAGATCGGTTCTAACTCTGGTGAAGCAATGATCATGGCTCTGACAAGTATCCGTGCAGATGACTACCGTATGGGTGGTACTACGTTCGATTCAGAAAACGCGAAAGATAAGAACTGGGAAGTGCCGCCAACAGCGAGCGATCTTAAGTTCGAATTCAAAACCAAAGCGGGTGAAGACATCGTTTTAGATATCAATACCAAAGCGGGCGATGATATCGAAGAGCTTGCGACTTACATTAATGGTCAGTCTGATCTTGTGAACGCATCGGTTACTGATGATGGTCGCATTCAACTGTTCGTTGCTGAACCTGACCTTGACGGCCCAATGTCTATCTCTGGTGGTCTAGCGTCTGAGCTAGGTATTAAGAGTGAAGGCCGCGCAACCTCGGTTCAAGATGTTAGCTTAACCAGCGTTGCGGGTTCACAGAACGCGATCAGCGTGATTGATTCTGCAATGAAGTACGTGGATTCACAGCGTGCTGATTTGGGTGCAAAACAGAACCGTCTAAGCCACAGTATTAATAACTTGGCAAACGTACAAGAGAACGTAGACGCTTCAAACAGCCGAATCAAAGATACGGACTTTGCGAAAGAGACGACGCAAATGACCAAATCACAAATTCTGCAACAAGCAGGTACTTCAATACTTGCTCAAGCAAAACAGTTGCCTAACTCTGCAATGTCATTATTGCAATAGTTATTGGTTGAACTTGCTGCTCGTGTTCAGACGTGAGCCATGCAGCAAGGGAAACTGGCAAGCATACTTACTATTGAATGTTTAGCTCTCTCATCTCTCACCTGCTATCCATTTTTGCAGTAAGAATGCAACGGCAAGTCGGAAATGTGTTCATTTCTCGATGATCTCCACACAGGCTCTGACGCGCCAACTAGCCCCGGTTCTCTCAAAGGAAAAGGGGCTTTTTCCTTTCTGTATTTCTTGTTTTTGCTATTTATTTTCCTGTGAACTTTCTCGCACTACCTTTTTCAAATCTCTATTTGACTGTTCTTCTTCACGATAAATAATCTCATCTATTACACAAGATCTGCCTAACTCGGAGATCTTTGGCGATTGATCATTTCTCCACCTTGAGTAACTTAGACTGAAATTCGTACATTTCTCAAACAGATTAAGATCTTTTCTCAATTGAAAGCTATCGCTGTATTAGAAAGTGATGAAAATTAAGTTGTTGATAAATATTAAATTAATAATTTTTTTGTGGTTTTTTGAAAGTTTTTCTAAAGCTTCTGATTTTCGCGCCGTTATTAAAAGTAACTTTGAGAGAACTACTTGGTTTTCCGAGACGTCGGAAACCGCTATACCGGAAAATCAATTGGAGAAATCACCATGGCAGTGAATGTAAATACAAACGTTTCAGCGATGACAGCGCAACGTTACCTAAACAATGCAAACAGCGCACAACAAACATCAATGGAGCGTCTAGC